>JANNVF010000024.1:0-16862 GCA_031414315.1 Hyphomonadaceae bacterium
CCTCGACACCGCCGTGCGCCGCGCCGGGGCATTTCTTGGCCCAGTCCAGCGCCTCGGCCTCATCGGCCACGTCGACAAGGTAGTAGCCGCCGAGTTCTTCCTTGGTATCCACGTACGGGCCATCCACTACCCGCGCCGCGCCACGCACCGTAACGCTCTTGGCGGTTCCGGCCGGCGCAAGCTGGCTGCCGGACACCATCTTCCCGGACTGCGCCAGCGTCTTCGAATAGGCCATGTACGCACCCATCGCCTGGTCTCTGTCCGCCGGCGCCATTGCCGCCCAGGCCGCCTCGTCGCTGTAGATCAGGATCATGTATTTCATGGCCTTGCTCCCTCGGTTCGAAGCATCGCGCTTCACAGGGATGACGCGCAAGGTCTGGTGATTTCGACATGGGCGGCGCGCGATCCGGCAAACCGTCATTAACGAAACATTTCCCCGGCGCGGCAATACTCCCGCCGCCGGCGCCACAGAGCCAGGCGCCAGGCAGTTTGGGGCGGTGATGAGCAGGTCAGTGGAACGACGCGACCTATCCCTGGTGCGCGAAAGCGCCTCCACCACCCGCGTCCTCGATCTGGCGTTCATCCGGGAGCGCCACGGCGACAGCGAAGAGTACCAGCAAAAACCGCTGTTCAGGAACCAGCAGCTCAACACCTCGCTGGTGATGAAGCACGCGCTTCGGGCCCACGAGCGGCGCCTGTTCAGCGGCAACAAGGTCACCGCCACCAAGATTGTCTTTCCGTTTTCCAACTCCGATCTCCGGCTCGGCGGCTCCAGCATCTTCGTGGGCGAGCCCGACTTCGAGCGAACGCTGCGCGGACGACTCTCTTTCGCCAGCGCGAACGAAGCGGAAGTCGACATCGAGACGCTGCGCATCATCGATGAGCTGCCGTCCTTCGACCCCTTCCTGATGCGCGAACGCATGCGGCAGGCGGGGATGGAGCCAGCGCGCTGCTACTTCGAAGTCACCGACGCGGACGCGGCGCGCATGCGCACATTCGTCAGCAGCCAGATCGCGGCGCTGGTCGCGCTGGCATTCGCGGGCAATTCGGCGGCGCCGCAGGAACTGTCGGCGCGCCTCGCCGAAAAGCTTATGACTGACGAGACCGCGCAGAGCCTTGAGCCGTTGCGCGCGACGCTGCGGTTGTCGGGCGACGAGTATCGCGAAGGCGTTTTCGCCTGGAAAGGTTTTCTCTACTACAAATGGGTCGTGGGTGAGCTGTCGCCACGTCTGGCGGAACTGGCGCGTAGCATCATCGCCGCGCGGGTCGTGAACGCGCCTCGCGAAGACATGGCTGCGCTCAACGTGTCGCGACAGAAGATCGTCAGGGTTCTTGGCAAGACCATGGGACGGATCAGCCAGGCGCTGGCGGACTACGATGCGGCCTTCGACTCATTGTCCAAGGGCAAACCCACGGCGTTCCGGGATTTTCTCCTGAGCGCGCCGTCGATGTTCCTCGTGATCGGCGAAGCAGTCGGCATCATCAAGCACATCGACTCGTTCTGGCGTTTCCGCTTTCCCGCGGGCCGGATTCCGCTGATGGAAGGCGATGAAGCGTTCGAGATCTTCCAGGACTTCGAACTGACCCTGAGCGGTATCGAGGCCGCCCAGAACGAAGGCGCGTTCCCGGCTCCCGGCGCGTAGGCGTCAGACCAGATCGGCCCGCCGGTCCCGGAAGAAGCCCCACGCGGCGCGGTGGGTGTCCAGAAAGTCCAGATCGAAGGTGTGCACGAGCACGCCCTCTTCCGTGCGATCAAACCTCTCGACCAGATCGCCGCGATGGTTGGCGATGAAAGACGAGCCGTAGAACGACTGCGGCGCGCCCAGACCCTGCTCCGTGCCGATGCGGTTGGATGCCACGACCGGGACGATGTTCGACACCGCGTGCCCCTGCATGGCGCGACGCCACGGGTCGCGCGTGTCGAGACTGCCGTCGTGCGGCTCCGAGCCGATGGCGGTAGGATATAGCAGCACATCGGCGCCCATCATCGCCATTGCGCGCGCTGGCTCGGGATACCACTGGTCCCAGCAGATGCCGACGCCGATGCGGCCGTGCTTCGTCGACCACACGCGATAACCGGTGTCGCCGGGGCGGAAGTAGTACTTCTCCTGATAGCCGGGGCCGTCTGGAATGTGGCTCTTGCGATACGTGCCAAGCACTGCGCCGTCGGCATCGATGATGACGACGCTGTTGTAGTAGGCCTGGCCGTCCTTCTCGTAGATCGACACTGGGATGACGACGCCGAGTTTCTTTGCCAACGGCTGCAGCTGCGTCACGCACGGATGTTCCAGCGCGGGATACGCCGTCCTGAACCAGCGCTCGTCCTGCGTGGTGCAGAAGTAGGGGCCCTGGAACAGCTCGCTCGGCAGGACGACCTGCGCGCCCTTGTCCGCCGCTTCTTCAATGAAGCGCGCAGTCTTGGCAATGTTGGCGTCCATGTCGGTCCCGTAGGATGTCTGGATCGCCGCGACGGTGATGGTGCGGGGCATGGGCGTGGATATGGCGCATGGTCACGCCGGATAAAAGCCCTCTCCCGCTCAGGCGGGAGAGGGATAGTGATCACCCCGGCTCCTGCTGCGTGATGCAATGGAAGGAGCCGCCGCCGCTGAGGAGCGCGTTGGACGAGTGGCCAACTACGCGGCGGCCGGGAAACAGCGGGGCCAGCGCACGCACCGCGTCGTCGCCGGCATCGGAGTAGATCGGCACCACCACCGTCTTCTCGCCGATGATGAAGTTCATGTGCGAGGCGGGCATCGCCTTGTCGCCTTCGCCGGGCACGAAGCCGGGACCGGGGATGCGGACCACCTGCAGCTTGCGGCCTTGGGCGTCGGTCATGGCCTCCAGCGCCTTCGCGATGCGATCCAGCACCGCCGCGTTAGGATCCTTCTTCCACGGCGACTGGCAGACCACGACGCCCGGCGCCACGAAACGCGCGAGGTTGTCGATGTGGCCGTCGGTGTGATCGTTGGCGAGGCCCTCGTCGAGCCATAGCACCTTCCTCACGCCCAGCGCGCCGACGAGCGTCTGCTCCGCGTCGCCCTGGGTCCAGCCGGCGTTGCGATTGGGATTGAGCAGACACTGGCGCGTGGTGAGCAGCGTGCCCTCTCCGTCCATCTCGATGGCGCCGCCTTCCAGCACGAATGGCAGGCCGACGAAGTGCACGCCGGCGGCCGTCGCGATCGACGACGCGACATCCGCATCTCCGTCCAGCACGTACTTGCCGCCCCAGCCGTTGAACCTGAAACCGAGCGCGATGGCCTCGCCTTCGATATCGGCAAAGATCGGCCCGGTGTCGCGCAGCCAGATGTCGCCGAACGGAATGTCGAGAATGTCGGCGACGCCGGGCGCCAGCGCGGCCCGCGCCGACCGCACGGCTTCGGCGCCCGACGCCAGCACCCGCACACGGTCGCCCGACGCCAGCGCGGTGATCATCGCGGCGACTTCGCTGCGCGCGGGCTCAAGGTTGGCTTCCCAGAGATCGGCGTGCGACGGCCACGCCGTCCACAGCGCGCGACGCGGCCCCCACTCGGCCGGAACATGCGGATCGCTCATCGGGGCCAAATGCGCGAGGACGCGGGCGATAGCAAGCACCGCACTGCGCCAACGAAAAGAGGCGACGCTTCTGGCGCCGCCTCCCCACGATCCCCGGTTCGATCCGTCGTCAGAAGTTCTTGCGCACCGCGATGGTGAAAGTCTGTGGCGCGCCGGGGCTGTAGGTCGGCGCGCTGCCGGTGATCGTGGAGCCGTTCGACACGACGTTGAACCGGTTGGTCCGCGAGCTGATCGAGCCGAGATAGTCCTCGTCGAAGATGTTCGTGCCGTTGATCTGCAGGTACGCGCCTTTCCAGACGCCGGCTTCCTCGAAGTCAAAGCGGAAATCGAGATCGAACGTGGTGTAGGCAGGCGCCTCTTCGTCGTTCACGTCGGTGGAGAACCGGGTGTCGACCCACTTGGCGCTGAGGCCGAACGTCATCGGGCCGGTTTCCCACGCCGCGCGGCCGCTGACCTGCCACTCCGGCGATTCCGCCAGCGTCTTGCCGGCGGTGGGCAGCCGCGGATCGTCGGCGTTGCCGAAGATGCCGTCGACGCCACGACCGTTACGGATGTCGGACTTCAGTTCCGACTGCAGGTACGTGGTGGTGAGGAAGAGCTCTAGGCCATCGACGGGTTGGCCGCCGATGGTCGCTTCGGCGCCCCACAGGTCCACATCACCGATGCTGCGGTCGATGAAAGCGCCGGTGGCGTCATCGAACGCGCTCTGGATGCGGTCCTTGTACTGGTTTGCGAAAAGCGTGGCCGAGCCCTGGAAGGCGCCGCCGGAATAGCGGTAGCCGATGTCGATCGCCGTGGTTTCTTCGGGCTTCACGTTGACGATGTCCTCGGCGTAGAGGTTGTCCGTCCGCGGCGCCGACAGGCCCTGAATGAAGCTGCCGTAGATCTGCTGGCTATCGGTGAGCTGGTAGGAAACACCGACATTCGGCAGCACCTTTTCGTAGGTGAAGTTGCGGCTGAACGGACGGATATAGTCGGTGCTCGATCCGACGAACCGGACAAAACCCGGCGTTGGCGATGCGATCGGCGTGGCCGACGTGCACTGCACGTTCGAGCTGTTGATCTGCGTGTAGCAGTACTGATTCAGATCACGTTCGAAGAACGGCGCGCGTACGCCGGCGATCACCGTGAACTTGTCGTCGAAAAACTGACCGCGGTACTCGAACGCGACCTGGTTGAGCGTGGCGATCGAGAAGCGATCACGGGCGCGCAGGTGATAGCCGTCCGCGTTGAACACCCGCTGACCCTGCCCGTCCTTGCCGCCGAACACGTTGTCGGTGGTGCCGTTGGCGTTGAGCGCGGAGTATTCGCCGGTCTGGCGGTGACGACCATAGTCGTTGGTGTAAGCGACACGAAACCGGTGGCTGTCCGTGGCCTGCCAGATCAGCGAGCCTGTGACGCCGTAGCGGCGCGTGTTGGTGACGCTCGGCGTGAAGAACGCCACGGTGTCCAGCGTGTCGCCGTCGCCGTTTAGACTGAAGCCGGCCAGACCCGACGCGCCGCGCGCGGTGAAGCTGGTTTCACTCACCACGCCCAACTGGCCGCCACCGTCCGCCAGCACGTACTGGAACGACGGGTCGACCGTGAGGGTGAGTGTGTCCGTCAATGAGAAGCGGGACTGGACGCGGATATTGCCCGTGTTCGACGGGTTCACCTGACGACCGTAGAAATCGACACAGTTCGTCGTGCCAGCGCCGGCCTGGTTGATCGCGCCGGTCCCGGAGGTTTCCGTCTGCGCTGTGCCGGTGGTCGGTGTGGGACGGGTGCAGGACCCGTAGAAGTCGAGATCGCGGCCGAACTGCTGGTATTCTGCCAGCGTCTCGGAGCGGTAGTTGTTGTTGCGGTTCTGGTTCCAGTGGAACGACGCGGTGACGAAGTCGCCGTCATTGCCGATCGGCTGGAAGAAGCGCGCGTTGAACTGGCGCTTCTCCAGGCTGCCGAAGCCCTTCCACTTTTCGTATTCCTGCAGGGAGCCCGCCATGAACCCAGTGGTGTCGAATGGGCCGAGGGCGCCGGTGTCGAG
Organism: Hyphomonadaceae bacterium; assembly: GCA_031414315.1. GTDB lineage: Bacteria > Pseudomonadota > Alphaproteobacteria > Caulobacterales > Aquidulcibacteraceae > VFBF01. The sequence goes on from JANNVF010000024.1 coordinate 5,576, forward strand.
CGACAGGAACGAGCGGCGGAAGTTGTCCTGGCCACCTGAAAACGCTGCGGTAAGCCCGAGTTCTTCGCTCGGACGACGGGTGATGTAGTTCACGGTGCCGCCGACCGCCGACGCCGTGGGACTGTCCACGTCGGTGGAGCCCATGTTCACCGTCACGCTACCGGCGAGTTCGGCGTCAAGCAGCTGGTTGGAGAAGATGGCGTAGTTGCCAGTATCGTTCAGCGGCATGCCGTCCCACGTCAGCGAGACGCGGTTGCCGTCGAAGCCGCGGATGCGGATGTTGCCGCCGCTGGAGCCGAACGGATCGTTGTTGGTGAAGTTCACGCCGGGGATGACGTTGATCAGCTGCAGCAACGACTGACCCGATGACTGCGTAGCGATGTAGTCCTGGCCGATGCTCGCGCGGGACTTCGGCGCCGTTTCGTTGGTGATCACGCCGCCGACCGTCGGCGCCATGCGGGTGCCGGTGATGACAATTTCATCACCGAACTCCTGCGAGCCGGTGGAGCCGGACGCGACTTGCGCCTGCGCCGGACCGTTGATCGCAATCGAAAGCGCAGTGAGGGCGACGCTGCCCCAGAACTTCTTGCTCAACATCACAAAGTACCCCCTGGAGGCGTCACACAGTGGGGGCGGCGACACATGCCCGCCCCTTCATCGCCACAATGCGGACGCCTAAAGGGGGAAATTCACTTTTAATTAACCGTTTCCAGAAGCTTTTGTGACGCGGTCCGAATCCGTGCGTTTGCGTGGCGCATTGCCACCAACTGTGGCGCCGGGGACGCGATGCGCCTATCACGCAAGCACCCTTTCTGCATTGAGTCCTCACCCATGACCGACCACGCGGTCGATCCTCCACGCACGCCGGACGATCCGCCAGATGCTGTTGCGGCGATATCGTCGGTGCGCAGTTTCGCGCTTGTTGTGCTGGCGCTGACGACGGTGCGGCTCTTGGGATTGATGCTGACGCCGCTCGGCCTGCATCCCGACGAGGCGCAATACTGGACGTGGTCGCGCGACATCGACTGGGGATATTTTTCCAAGCCGCCGCTGGTGGCGTGGGTGATCGCCGCCACAACGGCGGTGTTCGGAAACGATCCGTGGGCGGTACGCCTTGCAGCGCCATTTGCCCACGCGGGCGCGGCGTGTGCGCTGTTTGCGCTCGGCCGGCGCACGTACGGCGGCCCCGCCGGCTGGTGGGCAGGCGTGAGCTGGCTGCTGATCCCGGGCGTGTGGCTGTCGTCGGCGGTGATCACCACCGATGCGATGTTGCTGCCGCTGTGGGCGGCGGCGCTCCTCGCGGGCTGGCGCTGGGTGGAAACCCGCGCGCTGCGCTGGGCCTTGCTCACCGGCGTTCTGGTCGGCCTCGGCGCGCTGGCGAAATACGCGATGCTTTACTTTCCGCTGTGCGCGGCGCTGGCGGGCGTGTGGTCCCCGCTGGTGCGGCGCGCAGTGTTTTCGTGGACCGGGCTCGCGGCGCTGGCGGCGGCGGCGGTCGTGCTTGCACCAAATCTGGCGTGGAACGCCGCACACGATTTCGAGACCGTGGCGCACACCGTCGCCAACGCCGACTGGCGCGGCGACCTGCTCAACTTCGACCAGCTCGGCGCCTTTCTCGGCGATCAGGTCGCGGTCGCCGGCGCGCTCGCGATCGCGCTGGTGCTGCTGATGGTGGAACTCGCGCGCGGTCGCCGGCCGCTCGATGATCGCGCGCGCTTTCTGCTGGCGTTCGTGGCGCCGCCGCTGCTGCTCATCATCGCACAAGCGCTGATCAGCCGCGCGCACGGCAACTGGGCGGCGAGCGCTTACCCCGCCGCGATCGTGCTGATCGCCGGACGGTTCGCGGGCACGGGCCTGCTGCGCTGGGCCAACGGCGTGAACGCCGCGCTGTTTGCGCTCTTCCTCGGCCTCGCGCTGGCGCCCGCTGCTGCGTTCCGCGCGCCGCTGATCGGGCGCGGGATCGAGAACGGCCTGAAACGCATGATGGCGTGGGACGAGACCGCCGGCATCGTCGCCGACCGGGCCCGTGCGGCAGCGGCGGCCGGCGCACCCTACTCCGCCATCCTCGTCGATCACCGGCACATGTACTGCGAGCTGCGCTACACCCTGCGCGACGCGCGGGGCCTGCCGCCGATCCGCATGTACGTGCTGCGCGAAGCGGCGGGCAATCAGGCCGAAGCCGCAGCGCCCATGACCGCCGACCTCGGCGCCCACGTCCTGGTGGTGCACATGTCACCGCGCTACGAGACGTTTGTCGCTGGCGACTTCGCGCAGTTCAGGACGATCGACCGCATCGAGGCGCCGCTCGGCCCGCGCAAGACGCGGGCGCTCGCATTCTCCGAGGCATCAGGCTTCCAACCCGTCGCGCGCACGCCGGCATTTCTGGCGCGCGTGGGCGAGTAGCCCGCTCAGTCCACGTCCCAGTCGGTCAGCAGGATCTTGATCATCCGTTCGGTGCGGTCGCGCACAAGCTGTTCGGTCCATTCGGTGACGCGGCGGATGTCTTCGGTGATCGGGTGGATCGGCGCGCCCGGCCATTTGAAATAGATCTGCCACTTGTCGTCGAACGCCTTCTGGTTGGCGCGGTTGTTCTGCGCCTGCGTGATCAGCACGAAGTTGCCAAGCAGATTGGCGCAGGCATTGGCCGCGCTCGTCGACCAGCCTTTGCCCTGCCACAGCGCGCTCTGGCTTGTGGGCAGGATGTGTTCGAGTGTCACATCTTCCGCCGGCCCGAACGAATACCCGTTGGGCAGCTCGGCGTTGATGCGCGCGGCCACGGCGCGCCGACGCCAGGTGTGACGCTTGAACGGCTCGCCGAGCCTGCGCAGCATGGTAGAGAGTTCGCCGTTCTTGAGCGCGAAGGCATGGGCGAGCTGGGTTTCGTCGGCGCCCGCGCGTACTACCGCCGCGAACCGCTGGCAGCGATCCTCGTGTCGCACCGCGTCGAGGAAGCAGGCGAACATCATCCGATCCAGGCCCTTGAAGATGTAGGCCAGAAACTGCGGCCGGCTACGGTGGGCGTGCACCGCGCTGATCGCCGGCGCGATCCAGTGCCGCTCCTGCAGGAACAGCATCCCCCGCAACAGCCGGTTGACCGTGGCGAGCGCCTGTTCGTCCGCGCGGTCCTTGCAGTCGGCGCGGACCTCCCCGGTCATGATCTCCTGAAACACCTCCCCGTACACCGGCAAGAGCTTGAGCAGCACGGTTTCGGGATCGACCTTCTTGAAGGCGTTCTTGCGCCATTCCATCAGGTCGCCCGGACGCTCGGTGGTTTCGCGCGACAGAAGCAACGGCAGGATCTCGAGCAGGAACGCAAAGTTCTCGCGCTTCAGGTCGTCCTCGGTCTTTTCCCAGATGCGGGCCGCTTCTTCCTTCACGGTCTCGCTCAATCCCGTGCCCTCGATGGCTTCCAGTTTGATGAGATCGGCGGGCGACAGCTGCTTCCCGCGCATGTTCATGCCGCGATAGAGAATGGCCGCGAGCGAACGGGTGTCGGCGATGATGAAGTCAACGACCGCGCGATCGAGCACGAAGACAGCGAGCTCCTCCAGCGCCTCCAGCGCGAGCCGGTCGAGCTTGGCCTTGATAGTGCGCGCCGCCAGAACCATCAGCGCCTGCGCGTCGGTCGCGGGCTGATAGGGCGCTTCGTCCTTGCCGTACTCGGCCGTCAGCAGGCCGATCTTGCCGGGTGTCTGGACCCAGTCGCGCAGGAAGCCGGCGTCCGAGGGCCGGGGCGTCACACGCGCCCGCTCGGCCCGCATCACGCAGGCCTGGAGTTCTTGGGCCAGCGCCGCGTCGTGAGCCATGATCCGGTCGCGGAGGTAGGCATAGAAGATGGTCGTGGTGATGAACCGCTGCTGGCCGTCGACGATCTCGATCTGGCCGCGGTCGTTGCGGACGCCAACGATGTGTCCGAGGAAGTAGTTCAGAAAGCCCGCAGTACAGGCCGACAGTAAGTCGCCAATCATGTCGGCGACTTCAGCCTCACCCCATTCATAAGGGCGCTGAAGATACGGCATCACGAAGTAATGATCGCCGCCCAAGAGCCCTCCGAAACCGGAAATGTTCGATTGAAGACCTAACTGTCGCGTGTCTGTCGCGCGCGGCTTCTTCGCCATCTTGAATCTCCCGCCCGATCACTTTCGGTGATCGTTTCGATATGCCTATCGCGCTGGAAAAACGCAGCAAGAGCAGGACGCAAAATTCCTCCGCGTACTGCGCGATCGTTGCATTCGCGTCACAGGCGAGCTGGCCCTTAGCCGTAGCGCTCGTCCGGCGCCGGCGCGACCACGAATGCGGGCGCGCCGCCGATTGTTGCGCGCGTGGAAAACCCCCGTGCCGTGAACGCCTCCCAGACGCTTGTCCCCTCTCCCGTAAATCCTGCACGCCGCAGCCTGCTTGCGCCGCTCCCGGCCTCCAGCGCGAGCACGGACAGAAGCCGCGCGGCGATGGCGGCGCCAGAGTCGAGCCACGCCACCGGACGAGGCGCCGCCGCCGCCAGCTCCGACACCAGAAGCGGAAAGTGCGTGCACGCCAGCGCCACCACATCAAGACGGTCGCCGCCGGGCGCGGCGAACAGCCCCTCGATGGCTTCGCGGATGGCCGCAGGGTCCAACTCCCTGCCCGCGAGCTTCGCTTCCGCTGCGGCGACGAGCGCGGTGGAGCCGAAACGGATCACCTGCTTGTCCGCCGCGAACCGCGCGATGAGGTCATCGGTATAGGGCCGCGCCACCGTGGCCGGCGTGGCGAGCACGCCGATGACGCCGGTCCTGGTCAGCGCCGCCGCCGGCTTGATTGGCGGCACCACGCCGACGACGGGAACGCTCACTGCAGCGCGCACCGCGTCGAGCGCAATCGTGCTCGCCGTGTTGCACGCGATGACCACCGCATCCGGCGCCCATTCGCGCACGAGTTCCGCGATCAGCTTCGGTACGCGATCGCGCAGCGCCGCATCGCTCTTGGCGCCATACGGCAACCAGGCGTTGTCGGCGGCGTAGTCGAGATCAAGGGCTGCGCCCGCATCGATGATGGCGTCGAGCACCGACAAGCCGCCGACGCCGCTGTCGAACACCAGCGCGCGCTTGCGCGTCATGGCACCGGTCCGTTCGCCACGCCGTAGAGCGCCGCAGGCGCGTCGGTGCGCTTGGCCCACATCTGGTCACCGTACGAGAAGTGCCACCACTCGTCGGGCAGGCCCACGAAGCCGGCCTCCGTCATCACCCAGTACAGCAGCCGCCGGTTCGCGCGCGCCTCCTCCATGGAGTACGAGCCGGTGTCGTCATACGCGCGCTCGAAGCGATCAGCGTGCGCCAGCGGCGTCACGTCATCGAACAGGCTGCCCATGTACAGATGCTGGCCGTCCTCCCACGCGATGGTGAGATCGACCGCGCCACCGGTGTTGTGCGGCGCCGGCGACGCGGGATCGACCGTCGGCGCCGACCAGTAGCGGCGCACCTCGGCTCTGATGGCGTCCTCCGCCAGTTCGGGATGTCGCGCGCGCAATTCCTGCGGCATCCACACATCGTGGAAGTAGGCCTGCACTGCGGTCGGGCGCCACGCGTCGAACAGATGCAGCCGCAGGCCGTGCTGCGCGAGCCGCGCGTCGACTTGCTGCAATCGCGCGCCAACGCCTTCGCGCACCAGCAGCGCATCGATGGCGCCGTCGATGACGGTCCAGTACGGGGGGTTTCGGTCATGGGCGTAGTGATTGCGCCCGCGTAGCCCAAATCGTTCCGCTGGCGCAATGGACTCTGCGTGCGACTCACTGTCGGAATCAATAGGCCATTGGCGATAGCCGGCTTGCGCAAGGCGCGCCGATGCGAGGTCCGGAATCGGGCGTTCGCGTAGCAGCGTCAAGGAACCGAAAACTCTTGTGAACAACTTATTAACCCTCTGTACGCAGAATCCGTTTCTCGATAGGCGCAACAGGCGGACCGGTGATCAGAACTATAGCAGAGCACTTGCGGGGTATTGAGATGAATCCGATTGGCACGTCGTCCGTCGCAGTAGTCGCACTGTCCGCATTGTTCTGGAGCGGCTGGATCGTCGGATCGCAGAGCCCTGAAGGCCAGGAAGCGCTGGCCAAGGCCTACGAAGGCTTCAAGGTCGATCAACAGCAGGAACATGAAGCCAGCCTGTTCGCCGATGATGCACTGCGCGCGGTCGTGTGTGGCGTCGGCGCTGGCCCGCAGGAAGGCCGTGGCCCAAAGCCTTGTCTCGCCGTCGCCGCAGGCGGACGTCTGTTCATCGTCGATGCGGGCTCCGGCGCTGCCGACGCGCTCGACCGCAAGGGCATTCCGCTCGGCCGTCTGGAAGCCGTGCTGCTGACCGGCGCCGACCGCACCCGGTCCGGCGATCTCGATGAACTCTGGGCCAACGCAGCCCCGCAGCGGAACAACCGCCGCTTGCCGGTCTACGGCCCGACCGAGTCGCACCGTCTTGTGCAGGGCCTCAACGAAGCGATGGGCGTTGGCCCCGCGTCGGGCCTCGAGCCATGGGCCCCCGCGCCCGAGCCGGGCAAGAACGTCATCGTGTATGAAGCCGACGGCCTCGTGGTCAGCGCCTTCACCACCGAACGCGACGCCTACACTGGCCGCGTCGGCTACCGCTTCGACTATCGCGGTCGCAGCCTCGTGGTCGCCGGCGACGGCCACGCCCAATGGGCCGAAGCCCAGCTCGACGCCGACGTGGTGCTGCATGGCGCGGACTCCACCGATTTCGCCGATCTGCACGAACCCAACACCCACGGCATGTTCCCCGGCCTCGCCCAGATGGCGGCGGCGGCGGCGAAGGCCAACACCGGCACGCTGGTGCTCACCAACGCCAGCGAAAACCCGCTGCTGGCCGACATGCAGGTTCGCGAAGCGAAGTCAGCCGGTCTCGACGATGTGGTCACGGCGCGCATCGGCATGATGCTGGAGTTGCCGCTGTCTTCGCGCGAAGTGAACGTTCGCCCGCTCTAGCGGGGACGCAACGCTACCGTCGCCACCGCCGCGTCCTGTTCACCCGTACCGCCGCTGACGCCGATGGCGCCGATCACGCGTCCCTGCGCGTCCACGACCGGAATGCCACCTTCCGATCCCACCACGCCATCGAGCGTGATCAGCTGCGGGCGGCCATTGGCGATCGCTTCGGCCCAATAGCGGGTGGGGCGCCGAAACCGCGCCGCCGCGCGCGCTTTGTCCTGCGCGATCTGCACCGAGGCTGTCTGCACGCCGTCCATGCGCGCAAACGCCACCAGATCGCCGGCCGGATCGGAAATCGCGAACGCCATCAACAGGTTGAGACGGCGTGCTTCGACTTGCGCACGCTCGATCACCGCCTTGGCCGCCGTGAGTTCGATCGGCGCGCCGTACGGCCCCGGGATCTGGCCCGGCGCCGGCTGTACCTGGGCGGGCGGCGGCGCCTGCGGCTGCGCGACAGCCGGAGGCCCCATTGCAATGGTCGCCAGGAGCGCCGCCAAGATCACTGAGCTACGCATCGTCTTCTCCCCGGCTGGCATTTCAGACACCGGTTACCACAACCGCTCGCCCCGCGCGACGGAGACTCCGGTGGGCGCCGTTCAAGGACACAACAGAAGGCGCGACCGATGTCCCTGCACGAAGCCGCCCTCGCGGCGAACCGCTTCGGTTTTGGTGCACGCCCCGGGGAGCTTGCGGCCATCGCAGGCGATCCGCGCGGCTGGGTGAAGACGCAGCTCGCGCCGGAGCGCAGCACTCCGCCCGCACTCGCGGCGCTGCCGCCGGCGGAAGACGACGTGCTCGCGTTCGGGCGCTTCTACGTCGCACAGCGCCTCAGCGGGCCGAACGGCGAGAAGATGAGGAAGCGCCTGGAGAAGCGCGGCGTCAGCGAGGAAGCGATGTCCGTCGAGGACCGCTTCCGCCAGCATTTCCGCGCGCGCTACGAGACCGCCACCAAGGCGCGGCTCGACACCGCGTTCGCCACTGACCGCCCTGTGTTCGAACGCCTCGCGCATTTCTGGGCCAACCATTTCACCGTCAGTATCGCCAAGCCGCAGGCTGCGGGCATGCCGCCGTCGTTCGAGCGCGAGGCGATCCGTCCGCATGTCACCGGCCGCTTCGCCGACATGCTGCTCGCGTCGAGCAAGCATCCGGGCATGACGATCTATCTCGACAACTGGCAGTCGATCGGCCCGAATTCCGCATGGGCAAAGAACCCGCGCCTTGTCCCGCGTTACGTATTCGGACCGGGCGGTCGGCCCACCGGCCTCAACGAAAATCTCGGCCGCGAAATCCTCGAATTGCACGCACTCGGCGTCAACGGCGGCTACACGCAGGCCGACGTGCAGGCGCTCGCCGCGATCATCACCGGGTGGACATACCAGCGGCCCGACGTGACCGCGTTCTTCAACGACTCCGTCGGCACGCGCACCGGCGCGCAGATGTTCCGGTTTGAATCCGACGCGCATGAACCGGGCGCAAAAACACTTCTGGGAAAATCGTACGCCGCCAACGGCGCAGCACAGGGTGAAGCGGCGCTGGCCGATATCGCGCGCCATCCCTCCACCGCGCGCTTCATCGCGACGAAACTCGCGCGCCACTTCATCGCCGATGCGCCGCCGCCCACCGCCGTCGCGCGCATCGAGCAGACGTTCAGGCGCACCGACGGTGATCTGCGCGCGACGATGGAAACCGTCGTCGATTGCCCCGAGGTGTGGGCGCAGCCGTATGCGAAATTCAAGCAGCCGGAGGAATATCTCATCTCCGTCATGCGCGCGCTGAAGATCGCGCAGCTGCCGCCGGGCGTCGCGGCTGTCGCGACGGCATCGATGGGGCAGCGTCTCTACGGCGCGCCGGGGCCTGATGGTTGGTCCGACATCGCCGCGCCGTGGCTGTCGGGAGACCTTGTTTGGAAGCGCGTGGAATGGTGCGAGGCGCTGGCGCCCCGCGTGGCGCGCGCTGATCTCGACCCCGTCAGCATCGGCGATGCGTGCCTCGGCCCCCTCTTCTCGGCCGCTGCGCGCCAGGCCGTGCAGCGCGCCGAAAGCCCGACCCAGGGCATTGTTATCTTGTTCTCCAGTCCGGAGTTTCAACGCCGATGAGCGCACTCACTCGCCGCACGGCGCTCGGCGCCGGCCTCGCCACCGGGTTTGCGACCCTCGCCATCCCTTCTCTCGCGTTCGGCGTTGCGAGCCAGAAACGACTCGTCGTCATCGTGCTGCGCGGCGGCATGGACGGCCTTGCCGCCGTCGCGCCGGTGGGTGACCCCGCCTACGCCAACGTGCGCGGCGATCTCGCGATGACCCGCGCGCAGACGCTGCCGCTCAACGCGACATTCGGTTTGCACCCGCGTCTCGCGACGCTGCACGCCGCGTACGGCGCCGGCGAATGCGCGATCATCCACGCCACCTCGACGCCCTATCGCGAACGCTCGCACTTTGACGCGCAGAACGTGCTGGAGACCGGCGGCGCGCGGCCGTACGCGCGCGACTCGGGCTGGCTCAACGCCGCGCTCGGCGGGCTTCCCGCGAACTCAAAGAGCGGCCGGCGCGAACTCGGCCTCGCCATCGCGCAACAGGCGCCGCTGATCCTGCGCGGCGAGGCGAGCGTGACCACCTGGTCGCCCTCGCCGCTGCCGGACGCCAACGCCGACACCATCGCCCGGCTGATGGATCTCTACCGCCGCAGCGATCCGGCCCTCGCCACCGCGCTCGAGTCCGCGATCGCCGCCAACGCCGTGGCGATGGACGCGGGCGGCATGGCGGGCCAACGCGGCGGCTACCGCTCGATCCAGCCGCTGGCGAAAGCGGCGGCGGGATTCCTGAAGCGCCCCGACGGCCCGGTCGTCGCGGTGATCGAGATGTCGGGCTGGGACACACACGCCAACCAGGGCGCCGAAGCCGGCCAGCTCGCCAACAGCTTCGCCGGGCTCGACGCTGGTCTTGCAGCGCTCAAAGAGGAACTTGGAGCGACCTGGCGCGACACGGCGGTGGTGATCATGACGGAGTTCGGCCGCACCGCGGCGCCCAACGGCAACCGCGGCTGCGACCACGGCACGGCGTCGGCGGCGTTCCTCGTCGGCGGCGCGGTGGCGGGCGGCAAGGTGATCGCCGACTGGCCGGGGCTCGGCGCCAGCCAGCTCCACGAGGGCCGCGACCTGCGCCCCACCACGGATCTGCGCGCGGTGCTGAAGGGCGTGCTGGCGGATCACATGGGCGTCTCCGGCGCGGCCGCTTTCCCCGACAGCGCCGGTGTCGCGCCGATGGGCGGGTTGATGCGTACTTGATCGTACCGCAGGCGCCACAGTTGCAACACGGGCCGGCTATGGATCGCGCCTGCCTTGCTGCCGTCACGTCCACGCATTAGGCCGCGCCATATGATCCGGCTGGTTTCCGTCCTCGCTCTGATGTTCCTCGCCACCCCCGCGCACGCGGACCGCTTCGCGCTGGATTACGAGGGCGACTGGCTGGGGTTTGCGCCGCTGGGCAGCGCGCGGCTCGACATCGCGGTGGGCGACACCGTGTATGACGCCACCGCCACCATCCAGTCCGGCGGCCTGCTGCGCCTGTTCGAGCGCACCAACCTGCTGGCCGCGTCCACCGGCGCGATCACGCCGGACGGCGTGCGCTGGCAGCGTTACGATCTCGATCATTCGTATTCGAAGAAGCGCCGCGTCATCTCCATGCGGCTGGGCGACGACAACGCGTTCCGCGCGCTGATCACGCCGAACTACCGCGTCTGGGGCACGCCCCCCGCGAGCGACGCCGACAAGCGCGCGAGCCGCGATCCGCTCGCCTCCGTCGTGGCGATGGCTGCTGCGGTGGCGCGCGACCCGCGCTGCACAGGCTCATACCCGACGTTCGACGGCCGCTTCCGCTACGACCTCGTGCTCTCGGGCGGATCGCGCGGAACCTACGACCGCGGCGGCTACGACGGCCCGGTGCTGAAATGCCGGATGCGCTACGTGCCGGTGGCCGGCTACGACACCCGCAACGAGAACGAGCGCCGCCGCCTGCCGGAAGGCGACATCTGGTTCGCGCTGGTGGCGGACTCCAACGTCGCGCCGCCGGTGCGCGTGGCGATGCCAGCGCCGGTGGGCAGCGCGGTGATCAATCTGAAGAAGTGGCGCCGCGCGTTCGTGACCGTGCTGGAGCCTGACGTGGAGCGGCCTGCGACCGCGCGCGACCCGTGACGTCGTTCAGCGATGTGGTCGTTCAGCGATGTGGTGGTTCAGCAATGTGTCTGAGTTTGCGTGGTCGGTCTGGTAGAAACCGACGCGAATGGTGCCCAGAAGAGGACTCGAACCTCCACGACCTTACAGCCGCCAG
>JANNVF010000025.1:0-4350 GCA_031414315.1 Hyphomonadaceae bacterium
CCGACCTGCGCGCGATCGGCGTCACGCGCGGGCCGGGCCTCATCGGGTCGCTGCTGGTCGGGCTGAATACCGCCACCGGCATGGGCATGGGGTGGGGGGTGCCGGTGATCGGGATCAATCATTTGCGCGGCCATCTGCGCAGCGCCGATCTGGAGGCGCAGCGGGTGACCTATCCCGCGATCATGCTGCTCGTGTCGGGCGGCCATACGCTGCTGGCGCGGATGCGCGGGCCGCAGGACATCGAGGTGCTCGGCGCCACGCGCGATGATTCCGTTGGTGAGGCGTATGACAAGGTGGGTCGCATGCTGGGGCTCGGCTATCCCGGCGGCCCGGCGGTGGATCGGCTCGCCGCAACCGGCGCTGTGACAATCGCGTTTCCCCGGCCGTTGCTGAACGACGGCTTCGAGTTTTCGTTTTCCGGATTGAAGTCCGCCGTGTCGCGTGTGGCGGCGCAGACGCCTGGGCCAAAATCCGAAGACATCGCCGCCTCGTTTGTCGCGGCGTGCATGGATGTGCTGCTGACGAAGTGCCGCCGTGCACTCGCGGCCGCGCCCGCCACCGCGCTGGTCGTCGTCGGCGGCGTCTCCGCCAGCGCGCAGCTCAGGGCGCAGGCGGCGGCGCTCTGCGCCGAGCTCGGTGTCACGCTGTGTCTGCCGCCGCTGCGCTGGTCCACCGACAACGCCGCGATGATCGCGTTGGCGACGTGGGACTATCTTGAACTCGATGCGCCGCCGAAACCGGTCGCGCAAACCCGGCTCGCGGTCGGCGACTACTGAGCACAACGCCCAACGGGGCGGAGGGTCCCTGCCTCCGCCCCGCCCCCTCCGGCGCTTGTCCCCCGCCTTTGATCACCGCGCTGCGAAAATCATTCGCGCGCCGCGTTGTTCCGCGAGCATGGTCGAGACCATCGGCTGGTTCACCTCGGCGACAGCCTGCGTCACCGCTTGCGTCCGGCACGCCCGCTGCTCACGGCGCACGAGACCGCGATAGGTGTCGGCGCCGCAGACCTGCCGCGCGGCCTGGTCGAGACGCCGGATCAGCACCTCGGCGCCGGACGCCTTGGAAAGATCGAGGTCGCCGTAATGCACCGTTACAGCCGTGTCATGACGGGTCGTGTTCGCGGCGAAGGCGGGCGCGCTGAACAGGGCGAAGGCACACGTGGCGACGCAGAATGCCTGGAACGTACGCGACATAAGAAGTCTCCTCGGTTGGGACGGTTTGGGTGGCGAGCGCGGAAGCGGCGAACTAGGATGGCTCAACTCTGCCGGACGGGTTTTTGCGCCGGAGCTTTCACCTGTTTGCCGCTGGTGCTGACCCTTCGTCCTTGGTGCGATCTCTTTCGATCGCCCCAGCATGAGACACCGGGAACGCCTGTGCCGACAGGACGTGGATTGGACCGATTGCCGATGAAACGCCGATGACGGCCGATGATGAGCCGACTGCCGTCGATCTGGCGCATGAGCCGGCGTTCACGATCGCCGCGCTGGCCGTGAGCCCGCCCACGCGCGAGGTGGCCTGGCCCGGCCACGACGACATCCTAGAGCCGCGCGTCATGCAGGTTCTGGTGGTGCTGGCGCGTCACCGCCACGGCGTGGTTTCGCGCGACGATCTGGTGCAGGCGTGCTGGTCGGGGCGGGTGGTGGGCGATGACGCCGTGCACCGCTGCATCGCCAAGGTGCGCCGGCTTGGCGAAGCGAGTGGCGCCTTCACGCTGGAGACGATTCCGCGCGTCGGCTATCGCCTCACCGACACCGCCGTGGCAGCCGCGCCCATCGACGTGGCCCCGCAGGTCCCGGCATCGACAACCGAACCGATCCTTGCGGTCCTGCCGTTCGACAATCTCTCCGGCGATGCCGAGCTGCTGTTTTTTTCCGACGGCGTCTCCGAGGAAATCCTGCACGCGCTGTCGCGCAACACCAACCTGAAGCTGATCGGCCGCGCGTCCAGCTTCCAGTTTCGCGCGCCGAACAAGGTTGTGCGGGTCATCGCCGGCGAGCTGAAAACGAGCCATCTGCTCGACGGCTCGGTGCGGCGCGCCGGTGACAGGGTCCGGGTCAGCGCGCATCTCATCGAGGCGGCGACGCAGACCATCGTCTGGTCGGACAGGTTCGACCGCAATCTCTCCGATGTGTTCGCATTGCAGGACGAGATCGCCGCCGCCGTCGCCGCAGCACTCGACATCCGGTTTGCGCCGAAGAAGAAGCCGCAACCCGTGAGCATGGGAGCGTACGACCTTTTCCTGCGCGGGTCGGTGTGGAGCCGGGACGTGTCGGCGGAAAGCCAGGTGCGGGCGCTGGTGTTGCTGGAGGAGGCGGTCGCGCATGCGCCGACGCTGGCGCGCGCCTGGGGCGAACTGGCGCTGGCGCGGGCGCAGCTGCGTTATCTGGGCGCCCCCGAAGCGCGCGACATTACCGTTGCGCGTATTCAGGACGCGGCGGAGCGGGCGCTCGCGCTTGATCCCCGCTCGCAGGGTGCGTGGGGCGCGCTCTATCTCGCCACGCCGCCGTTCGAATTCCTGCAGGCCGAAGCGTTGTTCGCCCGCGTCACCCGCGCCGGCTTCGACATGCCGCTCGCGCGCGCCATTCATCTCATGGATGTCGGCCGCGTCCGCGCGGCGCAGGCGGAGTTGCAGCGCGCGCAGGGCATGGACCCGTTCCAGCAGATGCAGATTTTCTACTGCGCGGTGGATGAACTCGCCAACGCGCGGCTCGACAACGCGCTCGAACTGATGCGCGAAGCGTGCGATCGCTGGCCGCATGTGCCGTTTCTCGGCGCCTATGCCGCGCTGTGGGCGGCGCATGCGGGCGACTGGGCGGAGGTCGAGCGCGTGATGGCGCCGGCGCGCCTCGCGCAATTTCCGATGACGCCGTGGACTGAAAGCGTGGGCATCAAGGTGGCGGCGCTGAAGGGCGGGCCGCCGCGCGATCTGCTCGCGCGGCTGCGCAAGGCGGAGGCGCAGTCGGGCGCCTCGCACGCGGAAACATTGGCGTTCTGCGCCGAGGTCGCCGGCCCCGACGCGGCGCTGAAGGACATGTCGGCGCCGGTGAACACGGCGGCCATCCGCCGGCCGGAGCTGGGCGTGGCCGCGTTCTTCCTGCCGCTCTACGGCGCGCTGCGTCGCGACAAACGCTTCCCGGCGTTGTGTGCGAAGATCGGGCTCGTGGCGTACTGGTCGGACACAGGGTGCTGGCCCGATTGCGTCGACGAGGTGGCCGATATCTACGACTTCCGCGCGGAATGCCTGAAGGCGCTGAAGCAGGTGCGCGCGTAAGGCGTTTGACGCTGGCGCTGCCGGGCGGAGCGTGCGTCAAGCACACACGTCCACGTTCGCGCTGTTGCACGTTGTGATGACCTGACGGATCGCGGGCGGCGTTATGAACTGTCGGGACAGGGCATCGCCGGCGCGCGGACAACCGGACATTCCGCGTCGAGCCAGCGCTGCCCGGCGCGGAACGCATCGCTCACGTGCCGTGTCGCGCGCCGTGTGACGCGCCTGGACATGCATGCGGCGAGCGCGGGCTTTTGCGCCAGCTTGCGCGCGACGCGCTTTGCATAAGGCGCGGGATTGCCGATGACCCGCGCCAGCGCTTCAAGCCGCCGCGCGATGGCGATGGTGGAGATCTGCGCGAGATCGTGCGCCGTCAGGACCTGTTCCGGCGCCGGCGCCGCAGCCAGCGCCTCCGCGCGGTCGCGCTTCATTTCGGCGGCGACGTTGCGTGCTGCGCGGCGGTGGCGCCGCGCGTCCTTCTCCGCGGCGGTGAGCTTGTACCACGGGACGCAGGGCGATGTGCGCGCGCCGCCCCGGGACCGCCGGCGTGCAGCCGGCGCGGCGCTCGACGCGGTCTTGTCTGCGCGTGAAACGGACGGCTGGACGCCTGCGGTTGCCGACGGCGGATACGCGCCTGCGCCGACGTTGAAGCGCACATGTTTCCAGCTGGCCGGCGCGCCGTCGAGTGGATGAGCCGGGCAGAGACGCACGATCTCCCCCTGGCCCAGCATCGTGCGCCGGAACGCCAGTGGATCGTGCGGCAGCGCGACGTACTGCGTCACCGGCGCCGGCGGCGGCGTTTGCAACTTGGTTTGTATTCGTGCGCGCGGGCGCAGCGTGATCGAAATTGTCTGCGCCTGCGTGAACAGCAGCCGGCGCACGAGCGCCTCGAACGGCCGCACGCGGCGCACCATGTCGTCGATCACGAAGCGCGGCAGCATGCGCCGCAGATGTTTCGCCGGCCCGAACCCGAGCGCCTCGATCAGCGCACCGTAGAGGAGCGCGGCGAGCGTCCATGGCCCAGGATTGAGGGAAGTCTGCATCGTCGTCTCCTTTCCGTCGCTGATGACGGGAGGAGTTTA
>JANNVF010000026.1:0-1651 GCA_031414315.1 Hyphomonadaceae bacterium
GCCGTGTCGAGGCTCGCCAGCGCGCCCGCGCCCAGCGCGAACCGGCTTGCGCCGAGATTGCCCTGGCCGGCTGCAAAAGCCGTCGCGCCCGTTACCGCGATTGCCCCCGGCGCGAACGCAATCGCTTCGCCCGTCTCGGCGCCGCCCGCGTACGTGACGGCCAGCGTGCCGCCGGCGCCGAACGACGCGTCGAGCGCGCCGCCAGCCAGCACGTGCGTCAGCTGCGCCGTACAGGTGGGAAAGCACGCCTTGCCGACGACGTAAAATCCGCCGGCGCCGTCGCTGGCGAGATCGGTGGCGTCCTTCGTCGCGGCGATCTGGACGATCCCGGTGCCGGCGGCGCCGAACGTGGCGTCCGGCACGCCCGCCGATGTCAGACGCAGGATGCATCCGGCGGTGCCCTCGACGGTTTCGTTGCTCGCCGTACCGACGACGACGATCGCGCCGTCGCCCTGCACCAGCACGCCGCGCGCCGATTCAAATCCGAATCCCGAACTTGAGGTGTTGACGACCGTCACGCCGCCGGCGCCGAACGTCGCGTCGAGCGTACCGCCCGCCGTGTAGCGCAGCACCAGCGTGTCGCTGCTGTTGGCGTTCTGGTTCATCCGCCGCCCGACGACGACGATCTTGTCGTCGGCCTGGATGGCGAGATCCGTGGCGTCGTAGTGGATGAGCGCGGCGGCGGTGGAGCCCGCAGCGGTCGTCACGCGCGTGCCGCAATAGCCGAAGCCCTGATCGATCGCCCCGGATTTGGCGGTGATGATCGACGGGAAGCATCCGATGTCCGGGGTCGGGCCGGGGGTCTTCTTGCCGGGCGCCGCGAGCGCCAGAGACATGAGCCCAAGAGACATGAGCGCCGACGCCACCATCGCGCCAGCCACACCGATCGATCGCCGCATGCGCCTGTTTCCTTCTAGGCGTCGATCCTAACCTGCAGCCATGATGATTGTCAGCCACGCGTGACCGCTCGCTTTCGGCTCATGCTATGCAAGCCGCTCCAGCGCCGCTTGCTGATATGGCGTGAGATTATCCGCCGTCGCCGCGAGCGCGCCAGTTTCACCGTGCAGCCACTCGATCGGATCGCGGCCTTCCACCCAGCCGAGATTGGGGCGGTGGATCTGGTAGCCGATGAGTTGCTGCAGCCGTTCGGGTGCCGCGCGCGCGGTGTCCGGCGGGATCGACAGCAACAGCTTCTCCGCCGGCGCGAGCCAGCCGACGCTGTAGCTCATGACGACGCCGCGCCGCACGGCGTCCGTGGCGTTGGCGCCGCCGCCGTGCAGCGCAGACCCGAACCAGAGGATCGCTGCGCCCGCCGGCGCCTCGGCGGCGATCAGGTCGTGTGATTCCGGTTGCTGCTTGCGCGGCCAGCGATGACTGCCCGGCGCGATGTGCGTTGCGCCGTTGGCCGCAGTGAACGGGTCGAGCGTCCACAGCACGTTGAGCATCAGTTCGTGATCGTGCGGAAACGGGAAGAAGTCGTCGTCGCGATGCAGCGTCTGTGCGGGTTCGCCCGGGCCGATGCCGATGGCCTGCGTGAGATTGAGCTGGATGCGGTCGCAATGGCGCGTGCCGGCGCCGAGCACGCGCTCCGCGACCGCGAGCAGGAGCGGATCGATGGCGAGCGGGATTGTCGCCGCCGTCTTGTGAAACA
>JANNVF010000027.1:0-3655 GCA_031414315.1 Hyphomonadaceae bacterium
GTCGGCCGCTTCTATCTGAAGCGCGAGCAGCAACTGGCCGCGATCAACCGCTTCAAGAAGGTGATCGACGATCCGAACTTCCAGAAGACGACGCACACGCCCGAAGCGCTGCACCGTCTGGTGGAATCCTATCTGTCGGTCGGCATGACCGAGGAAGCGCAACGCATGGCCGCGATCCTCGGCTACAACTTCCCGGGCAGCGAATGGTACGGTCGCACCTACGCGCTGATGGGCGAGCGTGGCGTGGCTGTGGTGGGTGAGCCCGAAGCGCGCCGTCGCGGCTGGCTGTCGCGCACTGTCGGGCGCATTTTCTAGAGACGGGCGCCAACCGTTGCGTCTCTACTCCGGCCCGCTCAGCATGTTCGGCATGAAGGCCGAAATCGCGCTGCGCGAAAAAGGCCTCCCGTTCGATCTGGTCATGGTGCCGTTCGACATGCGCCGGTTCTACGAGCCCAAGCATCCCGACGTCGCGCGCGTGAACCCGAAGGGGCAGGTGCCGGTGTTGATCGACGGCGCGGTCGAGATTTTCGATTCCACGCAGATCTTCGAATACCTGGAGGATCTCCAGCCGCAGCCGGCGCTCTGGCCCGCAGGTCTTGCCGCAAAAACCCAAGCGCGTCAGCTCGAACTCAGGTCCGACGAGGTGTTCTTCCCGCATGTGATCCGTCTGATGGGCCTGCAGGGTTCGCTTGACGATCCCGCCGCGATCGCCGCGCGCGCGGCGGTGGGCGCTTTCTATGACGCCATGGACGACCACATCGGCGATCGCGCGTTTCTCGCTGGCGCCTACAGCTACGCCGACATCGCCTTCTACGTGGCCCAGCTTTACGCCGATCGCATGGGCGCGCCGATGGGGAAACATCTGCGCCTGCGCGCCTGGCGCGACCGTGTCGGCGACAGCGCGGCGGTCGCGGTCGTGATGACGCGGTTCGTCGCGTTTCTCGCCAGCCACAAGCGACCGGTTCCGGACTTCCTGGCGCGTTTCGCGGCGGGGTGAAGACGCTTGGCGCCGCGCCGCCGGTGTCGTGTAATCGGCCGATGAGCGAAGCGCGCGCCAAACCCGTCGACAAGCTGACCGCGAAGGAAGCGGCGGGAGAGCTCGAGGCTTTGGTCGCGGAGATCGCCGCGCACGACGTGCGCTACCACCAGAAGGACGCGCCAAGCATTTCCGATGCGGCGTACGACGCGCTGCGCGTGCGCAACGCCGCCAGTGAGGCGCGTTTCCCGGCGTTGAAGCGCGCGGACAGCCCATCGGAAGACGTTGGCGCGGCGCCAGCGGAAAAGTTCGGCAAGGTCCGCCACGCGGTGGCGATGCTCTCGCTCGACAACGCGTTTGCCGACGAGGACGTGAGCGCGTTCGTGGACAAGGTGCGGCGGTTTCTGGCGCTGCCGCCCGGCGCCACGCTCACCATCACCGCCGAGCCGAAGATCGATGGCCTGTCGGCCAGCCTGCGCTACGAGGAGGGGGTCTTCGTGCAGGGCGCCACGCGCGGCGACGGGCGCGAGGGCGAGGATGTCACGCAGAACCTGCGCACCATCGCCGACATTCCCCACACGCTGAAAGGCAAGCCGCCCGCCGTGCTCGAGGTGCGCGGCGAAGTCTACATGGAGAAGGCCGCGTTCGCGGCGATGAACGCGCGTTCGGCGGAAGAGGGCGGGCAGGTCTACGTCAATCCGCGCAACTCGGCGGCGGGCGCACTGCGTCAGCTCGATCCGAAGATCACCGCGAAGAAGCCGCTGCGGTTTTTCGCGCACGGCTGGGGCGACGTGTCGGCGCCGCTGGCGGCGACGCAATCTGAATCCATGGCGCGGATCGAGGCGTTCGGCGTGCCGATCAATCCGGGCATGGTCACGGCGCACGACGCGGCTGGTTTGCTGAAGGCCTACCGCAAGATCGGCGATGGCCGCGCGAAGCTCGCGTACGAAATCGACGGCGTCGTCTACAAGGTTGATCGTCTCGATCTGCAGCAGCGGCTGGGCTTTGTGTCGCGCAGTCCGCGCTGGGCGATCGCGCACAAGTTTCCCGCCGAGCAGGCCGAAACCGTGCTCACCGCGATAGACATCCAGGTCGGGCGCACCGGCGCGCTCACACCGGTGGCGCGGCTGGAGCCGGTGTTCGTCGGCGGCGTCACGGTGACCAACGCGACGCTGCACAACGCCGACTACATTGCAGGCACAGGCGCGAGCGGCGAGAAGATCCGGGACGGCAAGGATTTGCGCATCGGCGACACCGTGATCATCCAGCGCGCGGGCGATGTCATACCGCAGCTCGTCGACATCAACCTGGAGAAACGCCCGAAGGGTCTGAGGAAATTCGTCTTCCCCACGTCCTGCCCGGTGTGCGGCTCGCACGTCGCGCGCGAACTGGAGCCGGGAGAGGAAGGCGTCGTCGCGCGCTGTACGGGCGGACTGAATTGTCCCGCACAGGTGATCGAGCGGTTGCGCCACTTCGTGGCGCGCCGCGCCATGGACATCGAAGGCCTCGGCGAGAAGCAGATCGAGGAATTCCACGAGATCGGGCTGCTGAAGGAGCCCGCCGACATCTTCAAGCTGAAAGAACACCGCGACACGATCGCGGAGCGCGAAGGCTACGGCGAAAAAAGTCTCACCAACCTGTTCGCCGCCATCGACGCGCGCCGCGCGCCCGAGTTTTCGCGCTTCCTGTTCGCGCTTGGCATCCGCGACATCGGCGAAACGACAGCCGGCGTGCTCGCGCGGTATTTTGAGAACTGGGAAGCGTTCGAATCCGCATGCGTCGCGGCGGTATCGGCGCGCGCCGGACCGACGTACAAGAAGCTCACGCAGGTGAACGGCGTCGGCGACGGTGCGCGCGCTGCGCTGATCGGCGCCGTTGAGGCGCTGAAGGCCACGAGCGGCGACCTGTTCGAAGACACGATGGCGCGCGGCGCGGCGCTGAAGATCCGTGGTGTCACCAGTCGCGCGTGGGATGGCTTGAGCGAGGCGTTCGGCGACTGGTCGAGTGTCGTCGCGACGATCCAGCAGGCCGCGAAGGAACAGCCCGGCGCGGCGTTTGGCGCGTTGAGCGGCATCGACGGCGTCGGACCCGTCGCGGCGGAACGGCTCTGCGATTTCTTCGAGGAAGCGCACAATCGCGATGCGATGGCGCGTCTGCTGCAGGAAGTATCGCCGCAGGCGGAGGCGCGCGTCGCCACGTCCAGCCCGGTGGCGGGAATGGCTGTCGTGTTCACCGGCACGCTGGAAAAGATGAGCCGCGACGAAGCCAAGGCGCGCGCGACGTTGCTCGGCGCCAAGGTGTCCGGCTCGGTCTCGAAGAAAACCGATCTCGTCGTCGCGGGGCCGGGCGCGGGGTCGAAGCTGAAGGACGCTGAGGCGAACGGCGTGAAGGTGATCGACGAAGACGCGTGGCTGGCTCTGATCGGCGATTGAGCCCGTACGGTGCATTGGCGCGAAGCGCGTAATGCACCACCCTGCGACGGACGCGGTGCATTACGCCCTGCGGGCTAATGCACCCTGCAAACGTTGCGCAAAATCAAGAGGATTGGCGCCCCCTCAATCCGACACCTCCGCACCGCCGGCTTCAGCAGGCGTTCTTTCCTGTCGCCTTGTGCGCCAAGCGTTCCGCCACCTGCCGGCTGAAGCCGGCGGTACGGATTTGCGTCGCTCAATTCGGTTG
>JANNVF010000028.1:0-25401 GCA_031414315.1 Hyphomonadaceae bacterium
GCGCAAGGTGAAGCCCACCTGCCTTGAAGACATCATTGCGCTGATCTCGCTCTATCGCCCGGGGCCGATGAAGAACATCGACGCCTTCGCGGACGTGAAACACGGGCGCATGGAGCCCGACTACCCGCACCCCCTGCTGGAGCCGCTGCTGAAGGAGACGTACGGCGTCATCGTGTATCAGGAACAGGTGATGCAGATCGCGCAGGTGCTGAGCGGCTATTCGCTCGGCGAGGCCGATCTCCTGCGGCGCGCCATGGGCAAGAAGAAGCCCGAGGAAATGGCCAAGCAGCGCACGCGCTTTCTTGAAGGCGCGGCCAGAAACAACGTGAGCGAAACCCTCGGCGGCCACATCTTCGATCTCGTCGCGGAGTTCGCGGGCTACGGCTTCAACAAGTCGCACGCGGCCGCATACGCCGTCGTCGCGTATCAGACCGCCTACCTGAAGGCGAACTACCCGCTCGAGTTCATCGCGGCGTCCATGAGCCTCGACCTGTCGAACTCCGATAAGCTCGCCAACTTCCGCCAGGACGCTCGTCGTGTCGGGGTGGAGGTCGCGGCGCCGGACATCAACCGCTCCAATGCCGACTTCGATGTGGTCGACGGCCAGGTGCTCTATGCGCTGGGCGCCGTGCGCAACGTCGGCCTGATGGCGATGGAGAGCGTCGTCGCCGAGCGCGCGCGTGGCGGGCGGTTCAAGGATCTGTACGACTTCGCCGAACGGCTCGACCCAAAGGTGGTGAACCGCCGGCAGCTCGAGAATCTCGCCAAGGCCGGCGCGTTCGACTCGCTGGAGCCCGACCGCGCGCGCGCGGCCGCCGCTTGCGATCTGCTCACCCAGTACGCCCAACGCGCCGCACAGGAACGCGCCAGCGCGCAGTCGAGTCTCTTCGGCGCCGACGATGCCGCGCAACGCCCGGTGCTGCCGAAGGGCGAACCGTGGAGCGGGCAGGATCTGCTCGATTTCGAAAGCGAGAGCGTCGGGTTTTACCTGTCGGGCCATCCGCTCGACGGCTTCTTCGCGCTGGCGCCGAGCGGCACGTTTGCCACCCATGCCGAGATCGTCGACGCTGGCGAAACCGAACCGCGCACAGTGGCGATGGCGGGCGTCATCCGCCGCGTACAGGCGCGGCCCGCGCAATCGGGTGGCCAGTTCGCCTACGTCGCCTTCTCCGATCCCACGGGCGAGTTCGAAGCGATCGTCATGCCCGAGGATTTTGCGCGCGAGCGCGAGGCGATGCAGCCAGGTAAAGCGGTGACGTTCCGCGGTCGCGTGCGCTGGCGCGACGGCGATCTCAAGCTGGCGGCGGCCGGTTTCGAGCCTGTCGAGGCGGCAGAGGCGCGCGCGGCGGAGGTGCTGCAGATCGTCGTGAAGGAGGGGGCCTCCCTCGACGTGCTGGCCGACACGCTGAAGGCGCTCGAAGGTGGTGGCGGCGAGATGCGACCGCTGACGCTGTTGCTGCGCCTGTCCGACGGCCGCGAAGTGGAGATCAAGGCCAAGGGCCGTTTTCCGGCCGGGGCCGCAGCGCGAGCGGCCGTAAAGGCGGCGCGGGGCGTCGAGCGGGTGGGGTAGGGCCCCTCGCCAGGCTGCTGGACTTTGCGCTGGCCTCCACCTATATCCGCGCCACTTCCACACGCGGGTATGCCTCGTGCGGGCTGGCTTCGGCTAGGTCGTCATGAGGCTGTCCGGTGTCGTTTGGCGTTTCCAGCGCTTATCGGCTCCTCCTGCGGCGGCTAACCGGACGAAGGAAAACAGAGACCATGGCGCAGAGCGACCTCATGCGTCAGCTGATCGAAGCTGGCGCGCATTTCGGACACCAGACCCACCGCTGGAACCCCAAGATGGCCCGCTTCATCTTCGGGGAGCGGTCCAACATCCACATCATCGACCTGTCGCAGACCCTGCCGCTGCTCGACGCGGCGCTGCTGAAGGTGCGCGAGACCGCCGCGTCCGGCGGCCGCATCCTGTTCGTGGGCACCAAGCGCCAGGCGTCGGACATCGTGGCGGCCGCGGCCAAGCGCTGCGCGCAATATTACATGAACCAGCGCTGGCTGGGCGGCACGCTGACCAACTGGCAGACGGTGTCGAAGTCGATCGCGCGCCTGCGCGAAGTGACCGAGCTGACGTCCCAGGAGGGCCCGACGGGCCTGACCAAGAAGGAACTGCTCAACCTCACCCGCGAGCGCGAGAAGCTCGATCGCTCGCTCGGCGGCATCGCCGGCATGGGCGGCACGCCGGACCTGATGTTCGTGATCGACACCAACAAGGAGCAGATCGCGATCAAGGAAGCGCGCAAGCTCGGCATTCCGGTGGTGGCGATCCTCGACACCAACTGTAATCCCGACGACGTCGACTTCCCGATCCCGGGCAACGACGACGCTTCGCGCGCGATCCAGATGTATTGCGACATGATCGCCGACGCGATCCTCGACGGTCTGGCCCAAGGGCAGGTGGCGTCGGGCGTCGACGTGGGCGCCTCGGCGGAACCGCCAGCGGAACGCGCCCTGCGCCGCAAGCCGCGTGACATGGGTGCGCCCGTCGCCGCTGCGCCGACCGAAGCCGTCGCTGACGCACCTACTGATACGCCCGCCAACGCCGGCTGACTTGTTCGCTGACGTCCGGCACATCCACTCCCTATGAGAGAGCGCTTCGAGGAGCGCGTTTTCGTGACGTTCACGTATTCGAGGACAACGACGATGGCTGAAGTAAGCGCCGCGCTGGTCAAGGAACTCCGCGAAAAAACCGGCGTCGGCATGATGGATTGCAAGAAGGCGCTGGCCGAGAACGGCGGCGACATCGAGGCGTCAGTGGACTGGCTGCGCGCCAAGGGCCTGTCGAAAGCCGCCAAGAAAGCCGATCGGACGGCGGCCGAGGGGCTCGTGGGCGTCGCGGTCGCCGCCAAGCGCGGCGCGGTGATCGAGTTCAACTCGGAAACCGATTTCGTGGCCCGCAACGAGGTGTTCCAGAAGGCCGCCGCATCGTTCGCAAAGCAGGCGCTGGAAGCACGGGGCGATCACGACAAGCTCGTCGGAGCCGCGCTGCCCACCGGCGGCACGGTGCAGGAAGCGATCACCCAGCTCATCGCCACCGTTGGCGAGAACATGACCCTGCGCCGCTCTGGCTATCTGGAAGTGAGCGAGGGCGTGGTGACGCCGTATGTTCACGGGCAGGTCGCCGACGGCCTCGGCCGCATCGGCGTGTTGGTGGCGCTTGAGTCGGCCGGCAAGGCTGAGGTGCTGGAAGACGTGGCCAAGAAGATCGCCATGCACGTGGCGGCGACGAACCCGCTGGCGGTGTCCGACACCGAGGTTCCCGCCGACGCGATCGCCCGCGAGCGCGCGATCTACGAAGAGCAGGTCAAGGACGACCCAAAGATGGTCGGCAAGCCCGAGAACGTCCTCAAGGGCGTGATTGAGGGCCGCATCCGCAAGTACCTGGAGGACGTGGTGCTGACCAAGCAGAAGTTCGTCATGGCCCCGGACCAGACTGTCGAGGCCTGGTTGAAGGGCGCCGAGAAGGACGCCGGCGCGCCGATCAAGCTGAAGGCCTTCAAGCGCTTCCAGCTGGGCGACGGCGTGGAGAAGCCAAAGGACGACTTCGCCGCCGAAGTCGCCGGCATGACGGGCAAGTCGTAAGCCGGAAGCCTTTGCAGAGCTGTCACAGATCGCGCTAAGCATGGCCGGCGAGACTCGCAACGGACGCCGGCCATGAGCGATGCAGACGACGACAGCGACGATGACGGCATCGTCACCCGGCCCACACCCGTGGGTCCTTACCGCCGGGTCCTGCTGAAGGTCTCCGGTGAAGTGCTCATGGGCGATGGCCAGTTCGGCATCGACGTGGACGTGTGTTCCCGCATCGCCGGCGAAATTGGCGAGGCGGTGAACGCCGGGATCGAGGTCTGCGTTGTCATCGGCGGCGGCAACATCTTTCGCGGCCTGCAGGGCGCCGCCAAAGGCATGGAGCGCGCGCAGGCCGACTACATGGGCATGCTGGCGACGGTGATGAACTCACTGGCCATGCAGAATGCACTCGAGCAGCAGGGCCACGACACCCGGGTCGTCTCCGCGATCCCGATGGTCACGATCTGCGAGCCCTACATCCGCCGCCGCGCCATCCGTCACGTGGAGAAGGGGCGCGTCGTGATCTTCGCCGCCGGCACCGGCAGCCCGTTCTTCACCACCGATACGGCGGCGGCGCTTCGCACGGTCGAAATGAACTGCGACGCGTTATTCAAGGGCACCAGCGTCGACGGCGTCTATGCCGCCGATCCCAAGAAGGATCCCAAGGCCGAGCGCTACGATCGCCTGACCTATCAGGACGTGCTGTCGCGCAACCTGAAAGTGATGGACGCGTCCGCTGTGAGCCTCATGCGCGAAAATTCCATCCCGATCGTCGTCTTTTCCATCCGCGAACGCGGCGCCTTCGGCGAAGTGCTCGCCGGGCGCGGCGTCTGCACCACCATCAGCGACGAGTAGGAGAGCGGGACATGGCCGCCAATACGCCGTTCGACCTCGAAGACATCAAGAAACGCATGGAAGGCGCGATCACCGCGCTGAAGCAGGAATACACCGGCCTGCGCACAGGCCGCGCCAACATCCACTTGCTCGATCCGATCATGGTCGACGCGTACGGCGCCTCGACGCCGCTCAATCAGGTGGGCGGCGTGTCGGCTCCCGAGCCGCGCATGCTCGCGGTGCAGGTGTGGGATCGCGGAGTCGTCGCCGCAGTGGAAAAGGCGATCCGCAACGCCGGCCTCGGCGTCAACCCGATCGTCGACGGACAGACCGTACGCGTACCGATCCCGCCACTCAGCGAGGAGCGTCGTCGCGAACTGGCCAAGCTGGCCGGCAAGTACGGTGAAGCCGCGCGCGTCGCGGTTCGTAACGTCCGTCGCGACGGCATGGATCACCTGAAAAAACTCGAGAAAGACGGTGATATCAGCGAGGACCAGCACAAGAAGTTCGCCGAGCAGGTCCAGCAGGCCACCGATCAGTTCGTGAAGAACGTCGACGCCGCCGTGCGCGCCAAAGAGGAGGAGATCATGCAGGTTTGATCCTGCACGATCGCACCGGAATGCCGGACACAACAGACCTGGGGCCGTCACCACATCACGTGGCCATCATCATGGATGGCAACGGCCGCTGGGCAAAGGCGCGCGGCAAGCCGCGCACGTTTGGCCACAGTGCCGGTGTAGAGGCGCTGCGCCGCACGGTGGAGGCGGCCGGTGATCTGCTGATCCCATACGTCACGGTATTCGGCTTCTCCACGGAAAACTGGACGCGTCCGAAAGACGAGGTGGCCGCCCTCCTTGAACTGCTGCGCGTCTATGTCGGTCGCGACCTCGACAGGCTGGTACGCGACGGCGTACGGGTGCGAATCGTTGGCGCGCGTGTGGGACTTGAGCCCGACATCCTCTCGATCATCGAGCGCGCCGAGGCGAAGACCGCACACAACTCCAAACTCAATCTCACCATCGCATTCAACTACGGCGCCCAGGACGAGATCGTCCGCGCGGCGCGCCGTGTGGCTGAAGATGTGGCGGCGGGCAGGCTGACGCCCGCGGAGGTAACCGCTGAAACATTCGCCAGTCGCCTCGACACCGCCGGCCTGCCGCCGCTCGATGTACTGGTGCGCACCAGCGGCGAACGGCGGCTATCCAACTTCATGCTCTGGCAGGCGGCGTATGCAGAGCTTGTGTTCGTCGATGTGCTTTGGCCGGACTTCGACAAGCAGGCGCTTGAAAACGCCATCGGCGATTTCCGGGCTCGTGATCGGCGGTACGGTGGCGTCGGACGTGTCGAATAACGCTGAGATCGAGCCGGCGGACGCTGTGCCCGCGCAAAACCCACGTCGGCGCCTCCATGATCTCGGCCCGCGGGTGTTGTCAGCGCTCGTGCTGGCGCCAGCGGCGATCGCCGCGACCATTGCGGGCGGATCGTGGATCGCAGGCGCGTGCGGCGCGGCCTCCGTCGCCATGAGCTACGAGTGGACGCGCATGAGCGAGCCTACGTCGCGGCGCTGGGCGTTTTTCTGGTGTCTGCTCGGCGTGTTCGGCGCCGTCATGGCGGCGAGTTGGGGGGAGGTGGCTCTCGCGTTCGGCTGGCTCGGCGCCAGCGGCGCGGTCTCTGCGGTGCGCCGCCGCACCCTGCCGGGCGTTGTGGAGACTTTCGGCGGCGTCCTCTATGTCGGAGCGCCGTGCGCGCTGTTCCTGCTTCTGCGCGCGCATGACCCCGGCGGGCGCGAGGCGGTGCTTGGCATGTTCATGATCATCTGGGCGACGGACGCCGCTGCATATTTCGCCGGAACGTTGCTGGGTGGCCCGCGCGTTTCGCGCCGGTTGTCGCCCAACAAGACATGGTCAGGGCTGGTGTTCGGCACGCTGGCGGGCCTTGGCGCGGGGATTGGCTGCGCGGCGCTGTTTCACGGACCGGCCCTACCGTGGGCGATCGTGGGCGCCTCGCTCGGCGCCATCGGCCTCGTGGGCGACCTCTTTGAAAGCCTGCTCAAGCGGCGCTTCGGCGTGAAGGACGCCAGTGGGCTGATCCCGGGCCACGGCGGATTTCTGGACAGGCTGGACGGCCTGATGTTCGCGACGGTGCTGGCCTCGGTCGTCCTCATGCTCAGTCCGGGGCTGATGCCGCGTCTGCTGGGCCAGCCGTCATGACCTCCCAAACGACTTTGAACCGCAGCGTCACCATTCTCGGCGCCACCGGCTCCATCGGCGCCAGCACGGCGGCGGTGATCGAGGAGATCGTTTCCCGTGGCGACGGCGAGATCGCCGTGGAAGCGCTGACTGGCGGGCGCAACGTCGCCGCGCTGGTCGACCTCGCGCGCCGGCTAAGGCCAAAATTCGTCGCCATCGCCGATCCCGCGTTGCTGACGGAACTCCGCGCCCAGCTGGCCGGCCAGCCGGTAGCCTGCGGGGCGGGGCCCTCGGCGATCCAGGAGGCAGCCGCGCGTCCGGCGGACTGGGTGATGTCGGCGATCACCGGAGCCGCCGCGCTTGACCCGACGCGGGTGGCGATCGACCGTGGCGCGACCGTGGCGCTCGCCAACAAGGAATGCCTCGTCTGCGCAGGCCCGCTGCTCATCGCTGCGGCGCGAAGGAGCGGTGCGCAGCTACTTCCGGTGGATTCCGAGCACAACGCGATCTTCCAGGTGCTGCAAAATCCGGCGCGGGTGGAGAAGCTGACCCTGACCGCGTCGGGCGGGCCGTTTCGTGAATGGACGCTGGACCGCATGGCGCGGGCGACACCCGATCAGGCGTGCGCCCACCCCAACTGGTCCATGGGCCGCAAGATTTCGGTGGATAGCGCCACCCTGATGAACAAGGGCCTGGAGTTGATCGAGGCGGCCTTCCTGTTCGACGCCCCGGAAGAAAAGATCGAGGTGCTGGTCCACCCCCAGTCCATCATCCACAGCCTCGTGACGTACTGCGACGGCTCGGTGCTGGCCCAGATGGCCGCCCCCGACATGCGCATCCCCATCGCCCACGCGTTAGCGTGGCCCGACCGGGCGGCGATTTCCGCCAGGCGGCTCGACCTCGCCGCCATCGGCGCGCTGAGCTTCGAGCGGCCGGATCTAGTCCGTTTTCCAGCCCTTGGCCTCGCCCGGGCCGCGCTCCGGACGGGAGGAATGGCGCCGGCAGCCCTCAACGCCGCCAACGAATCCGCGGTGGAGGGGTTCCTTGCGGGGCGAATCGGGTTTCTCGATATTGCCGCCGTGGTCGATGACGTGTTGCAGTCGTGGGATGCGTCCGGGCATGGCGCCATCGCAAATTCGCCGTCATCATTCGATGAGGTGGCTGCGGTGGACGAAGCGGCGCGCGCCGCGGCGCGACAGGCTGCGGCCAGGCGTCAGGCGGCGTAACAGGAAGCCCGACGAACAAGTCGGCACTGGCTCAGGCCACGGCGGGAGGAGAGTGCGTGATGCTGGAAGGCCTGGAGGGCACGCTGCTCACGATCGTGGCGTTCGTTCTCGTGCTCGGCGTGGTCGTCGTGGTGCACGAGTACGGCCACTTTCAGGTCGCGCGCTGGTGCGGCATCGCCGTGAAGAGCTTCTCGCTCGGCATGGGCCCGCCGATCGCGTCACTGCAGGACAAGCACGGCACCACGTGGAAGATCTCCGCGATCCCGGTGGGCGGCTTCGTGTCATGGCTTGACGACACCGACCCTACCAGCACACGCCCCGCCACCGAAGAGGCCCGCGAGCTTACCAACGACGAAGCGCGTCGGCGCGGCTATTTTCATGCGCAGCCGGTGGCAAAACGAGCGGCGGTGACCATCGCTGGCCCCCTAACGAACTTCATCTTTTCCATCATCGCTTTCGCAGCGCTCGTAATGATCGTCGGCCGTGATGTGACGCCGGTGGCGTCGTTGTCGCCGCGCATCGACGGCGTTGCGGCGGCGGGCCCTGCGGCGACGGCGGGCCTGCGCGCGGGGGACGTCATCACAGCGATCGACGGCGCACCCGTCTCGTCATTCGGGCGCATGCAGGAGCTTGTGCGCGCCAACCCGGGCAAGACCGCGACCTTCACCATCGCCCGCGACGGCGCATCGGTGACCACGCCAGTGACGATCGGCGACCGCACCGATCTGGATCGCACGGGCGTCGAACATCGCACCGGTTTTCTCGGCATCGAACGGCAGACACAGGCGGCCGAACGCCAGATTGAGCGCTACGGGCCGATCGAAGCGGTCGGGGCCGGCGCGACGCAGGTCTGGGACATCATCGCGTCCACTGGCGCCTACGTGGGGAATGTCTTTTCCGGTCGCGCCTCGGCGGAGCATATTTCCGGTCCCGCCGGCATTTTCGCGGCGTCGGGGACGGTGGCCAAATCGGCAATCTCGGGCAATGGCGGCGCAGGCGAAAAACTCGCGCGACTTGCACTGTCGCTCGTCGCCTGGGCGGCGACGCTTTCAGTTGCGGTGGGAATCGTGAATCTGTTGCCCGTGCCCATTCTCGATGGCGGTCACCTGTTGTTCTACGGGATCGAAGCGGCGCGTGGGCGCCCGTTGGGTCCCAGGGCGCAGGAGTTCGGCTATCGCGCCGGCATGGCCTTCGTCGCATCGCTCTTTTTGTTCGCTACCTGGAACGACCTCCAACGGTTCAAGCTCCTTGAGTTCCTTGGTGGAATGCTGTCTTAAACCACGGCGCAGGGGAGCGCCGAACAGATCGAGGCCTGCATGAAGCGCGTGTTGCGTGATGTGATGGTCGGCGCCATGACCGGCGTCGCCGCAGTGAGTGCGAGTGTTCTCGCCGCGCAGCCCGCGATCGCACAGGATGCTGCGCGCCCGCAGCAACCTGCCGCGTCTCCGGCGACCCAGACGCCGCCGCAAACCACGGCGCCGTCGCCCGTGCAGCCCGGCCTCGCGATCCGACGGATCGTCGTGGAGGGTAACCAGCGCGTCGAATCGAGCACCGTCACCTCTTACATCCTGCTGCGTCCCGGCGATCTCGTGGACGCCGAGCGTGTCGACCTTTCGCTCAAGACGCTGTTCGCCACCGGTCTGTTCGCGGACGTGCAGATCGGCCAGCGTGACTCCGATCTCGTCGTGCGGGTCGTTGAAAACCCGATCGTCAACCGGGTGATCTTCGAAGGGCTCAACTCGCTCAAGGAAGACGATCTCAACAAGGAAGTGCAGGCCAAGCCGCGTTCGGTGTTCACGCCGGCGCGCGCACAGGCGGACGTGGCACGCATCATCGAGCTCTACCGGCGCGCCGGGCGCTTTGCCGCCACCGTCACGCCGCAGGTGCGTGAACTGGAGCAGAACCGCGTCGATCTCATCTTCGAAGTGGACGAAGGCCCGGTCACGGGCGTGCGCAGCATCAACGTCATCGGCAACCAGGCGTTCTCCGATCGCGAAGTGCGCGAGTCGATTCTGACCGAACGTTCGCACTGGTGGAAGTTCTTCGCCAAGAACGACAACTACGATCCTGATCGTCTTGAGTACGACCGCGAACTGATGCGCCAGTTCTACACCAACCGGGGCTATGCGGATTTCCGCGTGATCTCGGCCACGGCCGAACTCACGCCTGACCAGAAGGACTTCTTTATCACCTTCACGATCGATGAAGGTGTGAAGTACGACTTCGGCGAAGTGAAGGTGGAAACCGAGCTCGACCGCGTGCCCGCAGACCTGCTGCGCGCGGTGATCCCGATCCAGACCGGCAGCGTGTTCGAGGGCGAGTTGATCGAAAAGTCGATCGACGCGATGACCTTCACCGCCGGCACCGGCGGTTACGCTAACGTCGATATCCGTCCGCGCATCGACCGCGACACCGCCGCCAAGAAGGTCAACATCACCTTTGAAGTGAACGAAGGCCCGCGGGTGTTCGTCGAGCGAATCGATATCGTCGGCAACACGCGCACACTCGACCAGGTCATCCGGCGCGAACTGCGCGTGGCGGAAGGGGACGCCTTCAACCGCGTCCTGCTCGATCGTTCCCGCGCCCGGATCCGCGCGCTCGGCTTCTTCAAGAACGTCGAGATCGAGGAGCACGAAGGTTCGCAGCCCGACCGGGCGGTGGTTGATGTGAAGGTCGAGGAAGACACCACTGGCGAACTCGCGTTTGCGGCGGGTTTCTCGTCGACAGACAGCTTCCTGTTCGACGTGTCGGTCAGCGAGCGCAACCTGCGTGGACGCGGCCAGTTCGTGCGGCTGCGCGCGTCAACCAGTTCGCGCCGCCAGCAGGTCGATATCCGTTTCACCGAGCCGCGCTTCATGGGTCGCGATCTGGCGGCGGGCGTGGACCTGTACACGCTGCGCACCGACTACCTCGATGAGTCCTCGTTCGAGAACCAGTCCACCGGCTTCGGTCTGCGTGCGAGCTTCCCGATCACCGACACCACCTCGCTCGGGCTTACATACACGTTGCGCCTCGACGATACCCAGGTCGCCGATCTCGCGCTCAATCTGGGCGACGTCGACAGCAACCCGGCGACGCCGGACGTGATCGTCGATCAGTGTTCGGCTGCGGTGCCTGCCACCCAACGGCCGCTGCTGTGCGACCAGGAAGGCTCGTTCATCACCTCGGTGCTGGGCTACGCCTTCAACTGGGACCGGCGAAACGATCCCGTCGATCCCACACGCGGCTTCGATCTGTCGCTGCGCCAGGATTTCGCGGGCCTGGGCGGCGACGTGAAGTACTTCCGCACCGAGGTCGAGACCGGGTTCTACTACGGCCTGTTCACGGACGTGGTGGCGAGCTTCTCGCTGGGCGCTGGTTACATCCGGGCGTGGGGCGACGAGGACGTCCGCATCAACGACCGCTTCTTCAAGGGCGGCGCGAGCTTCCGCGGCTTCGACGTGGCCGGCATCGGCCCGCGCCAGATCATCCTGACTGAAGATTCAACGGTTCCGGGCGTGGTCAACACCATCGAGGGCGATGCGCTGGGCGGCAACGCCTACTATATCGGCAGCCTGCAGATGACGTTCCCGACAGGTCTGCCCAAGGAATACGGCATCTCCGGCGCGCTTTTCGCTGAATTTGGCGGCTTGGGCATCCTTGATCCCAACGATCGCCGCAAACAGGTGTTCTCAACGGGCACCACCACCCTGACGAGCTACGTGGACGATTCACTCAGTCTGCGCGCCTCGGCTGGGGTCAGCATCTTTTGGGACAGCCCCTTCGGTCCGGTGCAGTTCGACTTCGCCCAGCCATTCGCGCGGGAAGAGTACGATCGCACCGAAAGCTTCCGCTTCTCGACGCGGACGAAATTCTAGAGGACATCGGTCATGCGTATTTCAAAAGCTCTCGTCATCGCAGCCGCCGTGATGGGCGGCGCTCTCGGCGCGCTGAGCATCGGCGCCGCAGTCGCCCAGAGCACGTCGTCACCAGTACTTGTGCTCAACCTGCAGAAGCTGCGTCAGGACGCCCCCGCGTGGGCGGACATGAACACCAAGCTGCGTCTGGTTGTGGAGCAGAAGACCACCGAGTTTCGCACCCAGAACACGGCGGCGGCGCAAGCCGTCGAAACCGAGGGACGCGCGCTCCAGCCGCTAGTCGCCGGCCAGACTCAGGCGCAGATCTTCGCGAACGCCGCGCTGAAGACGCGGGTGGAAACCCAGGTGCGTCGCGAGCGCGATCTCCAGCAGAAGCAGCAGCTGTTCGAGTACTCCGTGCGCGCCACCTCTGAAGCCGCCGACCGTCAGCTGCTGGCGCTGCTCGATCCCATAGTGGACCAGATCATGACGCAGCGTGGCGCGGTGGTCGTGCTTGACCAGTCGCAGATCGCCAAGGCGCGTCCCGCCATCGAGATCACCGCCGACGCCGCGACCCGTTTCAACGCCGCCAACCCGCGCGCGCCGCAACCGGTCTGGACCCCGGTGACCATCGCACCGCAGGACGCGGGCCAACCCAAAGGCGCCAAAAAATAGCGCTGATGCGCATGGGCCGCACGCGATGATCGATCCGCGGTTCTACCTTCTGCAAGGGCCAGTCGCCGTCAGCGTACTCGCTGACGGCGCTGCTTTTCGCGGTGACGGGGCCTTCGCAGTGTCAGGTCTTGCCGCGCTCCAGGATGCAGGCCCCACGGATCTCGCGTACTTCGACGGCAAGGGCGCGCCTGCGTCGTCGGCGGGCGTGCTGATCGTCCGCGAAGCTGTCGCCGACATGGCGCCAGCCGGTGCAGTGCTGATCTTCGCCAAGGATCCCCGCGCGCACTTTGCGCGCTGCGTGCACCGGATCGCCATCGCGCGACCGTTCCAGGATGACGGGGTTGCGATTTCGCCGCTGGCGGAGCTGGAGGAGGGCGTTCAGCTGGCGCCGGGCGTCGTGATCGGTCCAGGCGCGCAGATCGGCGCCGGCGCCGTGATCGGGCCCAATACCGTGATCGGCCCGGGTGTCGCCGTCGGCCGCAATACCACTATTGGCCCCGGCGTGTCGCTCATGTTTGCGCTGGTCGGCGACAACGTCACGATCCACGCCGGCGCGCTGATCGGCCAGACCGGCTTTGGCGTCGCCGCCGACGCGCGCGGGCCCGTGGATGTGCCGCACTTCGGACGCGCGATCATCCAGGACGGGGTCTCTATAGGCGCGGGGACGACCGTGGACCGGGGCCTGTTTGGCGACACCGTGATCGCCGAGTTCGCCAAGATCGATAACCTCTGCCAGATCGCCCACAACGTCACGATTGGCCGGGGCGCGGTGATCGCCGCGTTCGGCGGCGTTTCAGGCTCCACGCAGGTAGGCGACGGCGTGATGATGGGCGGCCGCGTCGGGATCGCCGATCACCGCACCATCGGGCGGGGCGCTATGCTTGCGGCGGGGTCGGCGGTCATGCATGACGTCCCGGCGGGGGAGACGTGGGCCGGCTATCCCGCCAAACCCGTGCGCCAGTGGCTGCGCGAGACCGCCTGGCTCAGTCGAGCGATCGGAAAACGAGATGGCGGGGACTCCTGACGAAACGGCGGGCGAAGGGATCGACATCGCCGAAATCCTGCGCCGGCTGCCGCATCGCTATCCGTTCCTACTGGTTGATCGCGCTGTGCAGTACGTGGCGTCCACGTCGATCCGCGGCATCAAGTGCGTGACGATCAACGAGCCGTATTTTCCCGGCCACTTCCCGCACGAGCCGGTGATGCCCGGCGTGCTGCAGATCGAGGCGATGGCGCAGACCGGCGCGGTGCTGATGTCGAAGTCGCTCGATGTTGATGTCACCAAGAACACCATTCTGTTCATGTCGGTCGACAACGCGCGGTTCCGCCGCCCCGTGCGTCCGGGCGACGTGCTGGAAATGCCGGTGGAGGTGATCTTCGCCCGGCGCAACATCTTCAAGTTTCGCGGCCGCGCCGAAGTGAACGGAGAGCTGGCGTCGGAAGCGGAGTTTGCCGCGATGAAAGTGGAGCTTGAAGCCAAGTGAGCGCGCGCATCCACCCGACCGCCATCATCGACAGCAGCGCGGAAATCTCCGCTGACGCGGAGGTGGGACCGTACTGCATCCTTGGCCCCAACGTGAAACTCGCCGCCGGCGTGCGTCTGGTCGCGCATGTGTTCATCGAGCGGGAAACCGAAATCGGCGAGGCGACCGTCGTGCATCCCTACGCAGTGCTTGGCCAGCCGGCGCAGGATACCTCCTACAGAGGCGAAGCGACGGCGCTGATCGTCGGCGCGCGCAATGTCATTCGCGAACACGTCTCCATGCACCGGGGCACCGTGCGCGGGCGCGGCCGCACGATGGTTGGCGACGACGGGTACTTCATGGCGCAGAGCCATGTGGCGCACGACTGCATCGTAGGCGACGGGGTAATTCTCGCGCAGGGCGCGACGCTCGGCGGTCACGTCCAGGTCGGCGATCATGTGATCATGGGCGGGCTGTCGGCCATGCACCAGTACGGCCGGATCGGGCGCCACGCGTTCGTCGGCGGGCTCGCCGCAGTGGTGGCCGACGTCATTCCCTATGGCTCGGTATTCGGTAACCACGCCTCGCTCGCCGGCCTCAACGTGGTGGGTCTGAAGCGGCGCGGCTTTTCCCGCGAGGCGGTGCACGACCTGCGCGCGGCGTACCGTCTGCTCTTCGCAGAGGAGGGTACGTTCCAGGAGCGTCTCGAAGACGTGACGGAAAACTACGCCCATGAGCCGCTGGTGCAGGAGATCATCTCCTTCATTCGCGCGGAGGCGTCGCGCCCGCTGTGCATGCCGAAAGTCTGATGACCGACTGGAAGAAGCTTGGCGTCATCGCCGGCGCGGGTGAGCTGCCGGTGCGGCTCGCGGCGCATTGCGCGGCGGTGGGGCGCCCGTATTTCGTCGCGCGCATTGAAGGTCTCGCCGACCCAGCGCTCGAAACGCACCCCGGGGCTTCTTTCGGGCTCGGTGAAATGGGCGCGCGCTTCAAGGCGCTGGCGGCGGCGGGTTGCGACGCGGTGACGTTCGTGGGCCTCGTGCGGCGGCCGGAGTTCAAGGCGCTGAAGCTCGACGCGCGCGCGACGCTGATGATGCCGAAAGTCCTGGCGGCGGCGCGCAGCGGCGATGACGCCCTGATGCGCGTCATCCTGCAGGAATTCGAGCGCGAAGGCTTTCGCGTTGTCGGGCCGGAGGTGGCGTTCGTGGGACTGCTGGCGCCAGCCGGCGTGCTCGGCGCGCATATTCCCGACGACAGCATGCG
The DNA here is from genome assembly GCA_031414315.1 of Hyphomonadaceae bacterium. GTDB lineage: Bacteria > Pseudomonadota > Alphaproteobacteria > Caulobacterales > Aquidulcibacteraceae > VFBF01. Next base: position 15,108 of record JANNVF010000028.1, read on the forward strand.
CGACGATGTGGCGAAAGCCGCCGCCATCGCCGCCGCGCTCGGCGCCTGGGACGTGGGTCAGGGCTGCGTCGTGTGCGACGGCCTCGTGCTGGCGCTGGAAGCCGCGGAAGGCACCGACGCGATGCTTGCGCGCGTTGCAGCGTTGCCGGAAGCGGTGCGCGGGACACCGCAGGCGCGGCGCGGTGTGCTGGTCAAGTGCGCCAAGCCCATCCAGGAGCGCCGCATCGATCTGCCGACGATCGGCGTCTCCACCATCGAAGGCGCGGCGCTCGCGGGCCTCGCCGGCGTCGCCATCGAGGCGGGTGGCGCGCTCATCGTGGACCGCGAGGGCGTGATCGCCCGCGCCGACGCGCTGGGCTTGTTTCTGCTCGGTTTCGATCCTGCGGACCTGCCGGCGTGACTCGCATTTTTCTGGTGGCGGCGGAATCCTCCGGCGACGCGCTTGGCGCCGATCTCGTCGATGCACTGCGCGCGCTCGATCCCACTCTTCAGTTCGCCGGCGTCGGTGGCGCGAGCATAGCGTCGCGCGGTGTTGCCAGCGCGTTTGATATCGGCGATCTCGCGGTGCTCGGCCTGATCGACGGCGTGAAGGCGTATCCGCGCGTGGTGAAACGTGCGGACGCTGCGGCGGACGCGGCGGTCGCGTTCGATCCCGACGCTGTCGTGCTGATCGACTCATGGGGCTTCACACTGCGCGTGGCGCAGCGGCTGCGGCGACGTCTGCCACGCGCCAAGCTGGTCAAGTATGTCGGCCCGCAAGTCTGGGCGTCGCGGCCCGGGCGCGCAAAAACCCTCGCCGCCACGGTCGATCACCTCATCTGCATCCACGACTTTGAAAAGCCGTTCTACGCGCCTTACGGATTGCCCTGCACGGTGGCGGGACATCCAGCACTCGGCCGCAGCGTCAAGGGCGACGGCACGGCGTTCCGGGTACGCCATGACATCGGCGATGCGCCAGTGTTGCTGGTGCTTCCCGGCAGCCGCGGCAGCGAACTGCGCCGCACCGGTCCGCATCTGTTCGCCGCCGCCGGCCTCGCGCTGGACGCAGCGCCACGCACACGAGTGATCGTCGTTGCAGCGCGCGCCATCGAGGACGCAGCGCGCGCGATGGCGGCCGCACAGCGCTATCCGGTGCAGGTGATCGGTGAGGGCGATGGCAAGGACGATGCCTTCGCGGCCGCGACCGCCGCGCTGGCGGTCTCCGGCACCGTGACAACGGAAGTGGCGCTGCAGGAGGCGCCGGTGGTGGTTGGGTACAGGCTTGGCTGGATCACGTGGGCGCTGGCGCGCGCGTTTCTGTACACGTCACCGTTCGCGACCCTGATGAATGTCGCAGCGGGTCGCGAGGTTGCGCCGGAGTTCATCCAGACACGTTGTACCAGCGCCAACCTGGCGCACGCCGTCCTGCCGTTGCTGACCGATCCGGCGGCGCGCGCGCATCAGGTGACGGCGCAGGACGCCGCGCTTGCGGCGATGGGCAGGTGCGGGCGTCCGGCGGCGGAGATCGCCGCCGAAGCCGTGCTCGGCGTGCTCGCGTCCCGGGCCTAGCGGCCCGAGACCGGCACGTAATCGCGTTGCGTCGGGCCCGTGTAGATCTGGCGCGGGCGGCCGATCTTCTGCGTCGGGTCTGAAATCATCTCGCCCCACTGCGCGATCCAGCCCACCGTGCGCGCCACCGCGAACAGCACCGTGAACATCGACATCGGGAAGCCCATCGCGCGCAGCGTGATACCCGAATAGAAATCGATGTTTGGGTAGAGCTTGCGCTTCACGAAGTACTCGTCGTTGAGCGCGATCTTCTCCAGTTCCATTGCGACCTTCAGCATCGGGTCGTCGGTGGCGCCGACTTCCTTCAGCACCGCGTGGCAGAGCTTCTGCATCACCTTGGCGCGCGGGTCGTAGTTCTTGTAGACGCGGTGACCGAAGCCCATCAGGCGCACGTCCGAGTTTGGATCCTTCACCTGCTTCACGAAGTCAGGAATGTTGGACACATCGCCGATGTCATAGAGCATCTTCAGCGCGGCTTCGTTGGCGCCGCCGTGGCTCGGGCCCCAGAGGCATGCGATGCCCGAGGCCATGCACGCAAACGGGTTCGCGCCCGACGATCCCGCAAGACGCACCGTTGAAGTGGACGCGTTCTGTTCGTGGTCGGCGTGCAGGATGAAGAACACGTCCATCGCCTTGGCCATCACCGGATTGACCACGTAGTCCTCCGCCGGCACCGCAAAGCACATGCGCAGGAAGTTTGACGGGTAGTCGAGTTCGTTGCGCGGGCTCACAAACGGCTGACCGGATGTGTACTTGAACGCGCGCCCCGCGATCGTCGGCATTTTGGCGATCAGGCGATGGCTGGAGATCTCGCGCTCGCGCGCATCATCGATGTTGAGGCTGTCGTGATAGAACGCCGACAACGCGCCCACCGCGCCGGTCATCACCGCCATCGGGTGCGCGTCGCGCCGGAAGCCCTCGAAGAAGCGGTCGAACTGCGCGTGCAGCATTGTGTGATAGGTAATGTCCTTGGTGAACTTCTTGAGCTGATCGGCATCCGGAAGTTCGCCATTGAGCAGCAGATAGCAGACCTCGATGAAGCTCGATTTTTCCGCGAGCTGGTCGATCGGGTATCCGCGATACAGCAGCACGCCCGCATCGCCGTCGATGTAGGTGATCTGACTTTCGCAGCTTGCGGTAGACGTGAAGCCCGGGTCATACGTGAACGCGCCGGACTCTGCGTAGAGCTTGCGGATATCAACGACGTCGGGCCCCACCGAGCCACCGTACACGGGCAACTCAAGCGTCTTGTTGTCCAGGATCAGTGTCGCCGACCCTTTGGGTTGCACCTTGTTCTGCATGACCCGTTTCCCTTCTCGTATGCCGTGCGAGCAGCGTCGCCCGCGTCAAATCCCGTCCGCGATTCTAGCCAGCGATTCTTCGCGGCCCAGTAACGCGAGGGTCTGACCGAGGTCCGGCGCCGGCGCGCCGCCGGTCAGCAACGCGCGAAGCCCCGGCCCGATCTGGCCCATGCCGACGCCTTCAGCGGCGGCGAAATCCTTGAGCGTCTGCGCCAGTGTGGGCTCGTCCCATGTCGGCGCAGCGTTCAGCTGCGGGAGGAGCCGCCCGAGCCGCTCCACCACGCCGTCCTTCATCGCCTTTTGCGCTGCAACGTCAAGCGGGACAGGCCGGCGGCGGACAAGGAAAAACGCCTGATCAGCCAACTCCGCTATGGTCTTTGAGCGCATCTTGAGGATCGGCGTCGCAGCGGCGACGCGGGTCTCCTCCACGGCGCCCACCGCCCAGTCACGCTGCGCTGCAATATACGCTAGCACAAGGCGCGTGAGCCGCGCGTCGCCGGCGCCCTTCATGTAGTGGGCGTTGACGGAGTCGAGCTTGGCAAAGTCCAACCGTGCAGGCCCGCGTCCGACATTGGCCAGATCGAAAACCGTCGCGGCCTCAGCGGGCGTCATGATCTCCTGGTCGCCATGACTCCACCCCAGCCGCATCAGATAGTTGATCAACCCCTCGGGCAGATAGCCCATGTCGCGATACGCCTCGACGCCGAGCGCGCCGTGACGCTTGGACAGTTTCGCGCCATCGGGTCCATGAATGAGCGGGATGTGTGCATACTTCGGCGCGTCCCAGCCCATCGCGTGAAAGATCGGAATCTGCCGCGCCGCATTGGTCAGGTGATCGTCGCCACGGATCACGTGCGTAATACCCATGTCGTGGTCGTCGACCACGACGGCGTGCATGTAGGTGGGATTGCCGTCCGCACGGAGCAGGACGAGGTCATCGATATCGCCCGCCTTCACGCGGACCTGACCCTGCACGAGATCGTCGTTGATCACGTCGCCAGAATCTGGCGCGCGCAGGCGCAGCACGAACGTGCGGGAGTTTGGCGCTGCGCCGCCATCACGCCAAGGCGACCGGAACGCACGGCCCTCCGCCTGCGCCGTGGCACGCGCTGCGTCCGCTTCTTCCGGCGTCAGGTAGCAGCGATACGCCGTCTTGCGCGCCACCATGTCTTCGGCGACTTCACGATGACGTTCGGCGCGGGCGAACTGGAAGATCGGTGGTTCGGCCGCGCCCAGCCCTAGCCAGTTGAGCCCCTCGATGATCGCATCGATCGCTTCCTGCGTGGAGCGCGCGCGATCGGTGTCCTCGATCCGCAGCAGGTAGCGGCCGCCGTGGCGGCGGGCGAACAACCAGTTGAATAGCGCCGTCCGTGCACCTCCGATATGCAGGAAGCCGGTGGGGGACGGGGCAAAGCGCGTGACAACGCTCATCGACGGGGGACGCCTTTCAGGAAACAGGATGACGCGCGGGCGCCGCGCGCCTCCTAAAGCGCGCTTGGCCGGTGCGATCAAGGCCGTCGGCGATTGGCTGCGCGCCATCATCGCCGCCCAGCACGACCGCTGGGCGCTCTGGCCTCCGGTGGGGATGATTGCGGGCGCCGCAGTGTGGATGACCGCGCCGGTGACGCCGCCGTGGTGGCATGCACCGGCGATGCTCGTTGTCAGCGCCGTGATCGCCTGGACTTTGGCGGCCTGGCCCGGCACGGAGCGAGGGCGCCTGCGCATGGGGGCCGCCGCAGCCTGCGTGATGACGGCGTCGTTCGCGCTCGGCGCTGTGTCGGCACAGGTGCGCACCGCCATTGTCGCCACGCCGCGCATCACCCGCGATGCGGGACCGGTGCGGCTGACCGGCTGGGTGATGGACGTGGAGCCCGGCGCCACGCGTCCGCGCATGCGCGTGCTGGTCGACGCCATCGAGGGCGTGGAGACGATACCGCGCTACGTACGCGTCTCGGTGCGCGCAGACGGGCTGATGCCGCCCGGGCGCGCGATCAACTGCCTGGTGCTGCTGCGCGCGCCTGAAGGACCGATGGCGCCGCATGGCTACGACTTTGCGCGCCGCGCCTTTTTCCAGCGCACCGGCGCGACCGCCATCGCGCTGGGGCGGTGCAGGCCGACCGACGCTGCGCCGCCGCCTGCCTGGTATGATCGCACCGCGCTCACCATCGCCGCTATCCGGCGCGATCTGACGGAGACCATTCTCGAACGCGTGCCCGACGAGGGCGGCGCCATCTCCGCTGCGATGGTCACCGGTGATCGCAGCGCCATGACCTCTGACACGTCGGTGGTGTTTCGCGACTCGGGGCTTGGGCACCTGCTTTCCGTGTCGGGGCTGCACATGGCGCTGGTCGCCGGCGGCATCTTCGCGGCGATGCATTTTCTGCTCGCCTTGATCGCGCCGCTGGCGCTGCGCTTTCCGATCCGCAAGTGGGCAGCAGCCGTCGCGCTGCTTGGCGCCGGCGCCTATCTCGTGGTGTCAGGCGCGAGCGTGCCGGCGCAGCGGGCGTTCGTGATGACGGCAGTGGCGCTGGGCGCCGTGCTGATCGATCGGCCGGCGTTCACCCTGCGCGGCCTTGGCGTTGCAGCGATCCTGATCGTGCTGCTATCGCCGGAGTCCGTGGTGGAGCCGGGATTCCAAATGTCGTTTGCAGCGACGGCGGCATTGATCGCGGCATTCGAAAGTCGCGGACCGGTCGCAATTGTTGGCGCTTCGCCAGGTCTCCTGCTGGGGGGCCTTGCATCCAGCTGGCGCATCATGTCGGACATGCTGCTGGCGAGCCTGGTGGCGGGGCTCGCCACCGATCCGTTCGCGATCTTCCACTTCCAGCGCTTCTCGACGTACGGGCTGGCGGCCAATCTCGCCGCCACGCCGCTGATCACCTTCGTCATCGCGCCGGCGGCGGTGATCGCTGCGGCGCTCGCGCCGTTCGGGCTCGCCGATCTGCCGCTAACGATCATGTCTGGCGCGCTCGACATGGTCCGTGCGATCGGCAGCGTTTTTGCCGATCGACCAGAAGCGATCCGCACACTGCCGGCAGCGCCGGCGATCTCGTTCCTGTTTGCGGTAGGCGCGATTGCGTGGGCGTGCCTGTGGGCGGGCGCGTTGCGCTGGCTGGCGCTGGGGTTGATCGTCGCCGCCGCGATCAGCTTCATCGCCGCGCCCCAGCCGGTGTTGTGGGCGGACGGCGACCTGCGCGCCGTGGTGGCGCGCACCTCCGTCGGCTGGATAGTGGCCGGTGATCCCAAACGCAGTGCATTCGCGAAAGCCCGCCTCGGCGGGTTGGCGGGGCTCTCGGCGGCGCAGATCGCCAAACTCGCCCCGCCGGATGGATGTGACCGCGATGCCTGTGCGTGGCGTACGCCCGGCGGGCGTCCGGTGATCCGCATCCATCGCGCCGAGGGACTGGCCCGGGCATGCGTGACCCGCGCAGTCGTCCTCAGCGACATCGTGCTGACGACGGAATTTCTCGCGCGCTGCAGACCGGCGTTACGGATTGAGCCCGCAGATCTGGCGGCGAAAGGCGGTCTTTCGATCGCCGAGACGCGACGCGGTCTTGTTGTGCGGCGCGCCGTGGACGATGCGGGCAAGCGTCCGTGGTCCGGTGATCTCAGGCGTAGCGACGCATGAGGGCGACCATCCGGCCCTGGATCTCCACCCGGTCGGGCCCGAAGATACGCGTCTCGTAGCGGGGATTGGCGGCTTCCAGCGCCACGGAAGCGCCGCGCTTGCGCAGGCGCTTCAATGTGGCCTCCTCGCCGTCCACAAGCGCCACTACGATGTCGCCGGTGTTGGCGGTGTCGCAGCGCCGCAGGACGACGATGTCGCCTTCCAGGATGCCGGCGTTGATCATGGAGTCGCCCTTCACCTCGAGGGCGTAGTGCTCGCCGCTGCCGAGCAGATCCATCGGCGCACTGACACGGCCGATCTCGTTCTGGATCGCCTCGATCGGGACGCCCGCCGCGATCTTGCCGAGCACCGGGATCTCGTAGCCACCCTCGGACTCCCGCGAGATCGCGCCGACCACCGCAGGCTTGAACCCGCTGCGGGTCCGCGCGCCCGGGGCGGGGGCTGCGGAATCCGGCAGCTTCAGCACCTCCAGCGCCCGTGCCCGGTGAGCCAGGCGACGCAGGAAGCCGCGTTCCTCCAGCGCCGTGATCAGGCGGTGAATGCCGGACTTGGACGCAAGATCCAGCGCGTCCTTCATCTCGTCGAACGAGGGGGAGACGCCGGTCTCCTTGATCCGTTGGTGAATGAAGAGCAGCAGCTCTTTTTGCTTCGCGGTGAGCATGGACGCTTTCCTTGCGGAAGAACAAAAGGTCAACCGTCAGTGTTCTATGTCCGTTCTCCATGGGGGTCAATACTAGTGGAGAACTGGCCCGAAGCCGGCGATTTCAGCCGGTAATACCCAGCAGAACCCGAGTTGCTTCCGCGACATCCTGCTGACGCATGAGCGACTCGCCCACCAGGAACGCGCCTGCGCCGGCGGCGGCCAGACGCGCAAGGTCCGCGGTGACCGCGATGCCGGACTCCGCCACCAGCCGCCGGTCGCGGGGCACGAGGGGGGCAAGCTGCTCGGTCGTCTCCAGCCGGGTCTCAAAGGTGCGCAGGTTTCGGTTGTTGATGCCGATCAGGGGAGCGGGCAGGCGCAGCGCGCGGTCGATCTCGACGGCGTCGTGACATTCCACCAGCGCATCCATGCCCCACTGGCGCGCCGCATCGACCAGCTCGGCGGCAAGCGTATCGTCTACCGCCGCCATGATGACGAGGATCGCGTCCGCGCCCAGCGCCCGGGCCTCCACGACCTGGTAGGGATCGACCACGAAATCCTTGCGGAGCGCCGGCAGGCTCACCGCAGCGCGGGCGGCGGTCAGGTCGCGGTCGTCGCCCTGAAAGCTCGGCGCATCGGTGAGCACCGACAGACACGCCGCGCCGCCGGTCTCGTAGGCGCGCGCCAGCGATGGAGGATCGAAGTCCGCGCGGATCAGCCCGCGCGACGGGCTCGCCTTCTTGATCTCCGCGATCAGCGCGAAGCGGCCGGCGCGCGCCTTGCGCCGCAGCGCCTCGGCGAAACCGCGCGGCGGATCTGCGCTGCGCGCAAGCGCTTCGATATCAGATAGCGGCCGCGCGGCGCGGCGCGCGATCACTTCGTCGCGCTTGTAGGCGAGAATGGCGCGTAGCACGTCGCTCATGGCGCGGCCTGCGTGATGGCCACGAGACGGTCGAGGGTCTGTCGCGCCCGCCCGCTTTGCAGGCTCTCGCGCGCGAGGTCCGCGCCGTCGCCGAGCGTCAGCGCGCGACCGGCGACAACGAAGGCGGCGGCGGCGTTGAGCAGCACGAAGCTGTCATAGGCGCTGCCCGCCGCGCGTCCGTCGAGCAGCGCCAGTAGCGCGTCGGCATTCTCCGCAGCCGAACCGCCGCGCACGCCCGTTGCGGGCGCCGAGGGCAATCTGGCGTCATCAGCGGTGATCAACCCGACGCGGACTCCGGTGTTGTCGAGCATCGCTACCCGGTTGCCGCCGTCACAAGAGAGCTCATCGAGGCCGCCCGCGCCGTGTACTACCCATGCGCTGTCTGCGCCCAGTAACCGCAGCGCCGCCGCCATCGGCTCCACGTACTGCGGCGCGAACACCCCCACCAGCTGGCGTTTGACGCCCGCCGGATTGGACAGCGGACCCAGCAGGTTGAAGATCGTGCGGAATGCCAGCTCGCGGCGCGGCGCGGCTACGTTGCGCATCGCGGGGTGATGGTTCTGCGCGAACAGGAACGCGACGTTGGCGTCCGCCAGGCAGCGCGCCAGCGTCGCGGTATCGCCGGTGAGTTTTACGCCCAGCGCTTCAAGCACGTCAGCGGCGCCGCTTCTCGACGACATGGCGCGATTGCCGTGCTTGGCGACCGGTACGCCACATCCCGCCAGCACCAGCGCCACGGCGGTGGAGATGTTAAGCGTGTGGGCGCCATCGCCGCCGGTGCCGCAGACGTCGATGGCGCCGTCTGGCGCGACCACCGTCACCATGCGATCGCGCAGCGCGCGCGCGCCTGCGGCAAGCGCCTCGGGATCGGTCATGTGCGGCAGCATTGCCGTCAGGAATGCGCCGATCTGCGCGGGGGTCGCCGCGCCCTCCACGATTTCGCCGAACCCAAGCTCGAGCGCTGCGCCATCGAGGCGTTCGCCGGCGACGAGCTGCGCAAGGAGGGGTTTGATGGCGTCGCTCACGCGACAATTCCCGCTGCGACGAGGAAGTTGCGCAGGATCGCGTGGCCTTGTTCGGACGCAATGGACTCCGGGTGAAACTGCACGCCGTAGATTGGGCGCGTCTTGTGGCTCATGCCCATGATCTCGCCATCTGCGGTCTCTGCATCCACCTGCAGCACATCGGGCAATGTGTCCCGGCGCACGGCGAGGCTGTGATAGCGCGTGGCGTCGAATGCGGGCGGCAGTCCCGCAAACAGGCCACGGTCGGTACAGCGGATGGTGGAAAGCTTGCCGTGCATGATGGCGCCTGCGCGCACCACTTCGCCGCCGAACGCCTGTCCGATCGCCTGATGGCCGAGACAGACACCGAGGATCGGCAGCGCGACGGGCGCGGCGCGGACAAGATCAAGGCAGATGCCGGCTTCGTTCGGGGTACAGGGGCCGGGGGACAGGACCAACGCGCGAGCGTTGTGCGCCAAAGCACCGTCGACGGTCACCTCGTCGTTGCGATGCACATGTGTCTCGCCGCCCAGCTCCTCGATCAGATGGACGAGATTGTAGGTGAAACTGTCGTAGTTATCGATGACGAGGATCATGTGTGCTCTCCGTCGCCAGATGCGCCGTCGCAGGCGAGCGAATTCATCCGCGCGGGGATTGGAGCGGCGCCAGCGTACGGCGCAGGGTCACGGCTGAAACCAGGGCGGGGCATGGAAATGGTCCGGAGCGAGGAGGGAGCATAGGCGAACAAGACGCTTATGAGAATCGCCACGCCTCCGCCGCCGCGCCGAACAGCGCGCGCGCCTTGTGGACCGTCTCTTCCAGCTCCAGCTGCGGATCACTGTCGAGCACCACGCCGCCGCCGGCCTGCACATGCAGCACGCCGTCCTTCACGACCCCGGTGCGCAGTGCGATGCAGGTGTCCATGTCGCCGGCGGCGGAGATGTAGCCGACGCCGCCGCCATAGACGCCGCGCCGATGCGGCTCCAGTTCGTCGATGATCTCCATGGCCCGCACTTTCGGCGCGCCGGAGACGGTGCCCGCAGGAAAGCCGGCGAACAACGCGTCGATGGCGTCCAGGTCGGGCCGCAACCGGCCTTCCACGTTGGAGACGATGTGCATGACGTGGCTGTAGCGCTCCACGCCGAACTGCTGGGTTACGCGCACGCCGCCGTCGTTGGACTGGCGCTTGGTGGACGCCACGCGCCCTACATCGTTGCGTCCGAGATCGAGCAGCATGAGGTGCTCGGCGCG
>JANNVF010000029.1:0-1947 GCA_031414315.1 Hyphomonadaceae bacterium
CGACGGCGATATCGAGCGCGCGCTCGCGGCCTACAACGCCGGGCCAGCCGCTGTGCGCCGCTACAACGGCGTGCCGCCGTACAAGGAAACCCGCGCCTACGTGGCCGCCGTGCTCGACTACATGGCCGCGCGCACGCAAGAGGACCTCGCCCGATGAAAGTGCTGCGGACTTCCGCGTTCCTGGCCGTGCTGGCGCCGCTCGCCGCCCACGCCCAGCAGTACAATGCCGACCCCCGCGGTTCGGGGCCGATCCTCGCTGCGGTGAACTGGGTGCAGGGCACGCTGCTCGGTAACGTGGCGACGGCGGTGGCGGTCGTGGCTGTCGCGATCGTCGGCTTCATGATGCTGAGCGGGCGGATGAACTGGCGCCACGGCATCACCGTGATCCTTGGCTGCTTCGTGCTGTTTGGCGCCGCCGCGATTGTCGCCGGCATCCAGACCGCCGCGCGCATGGCGGGGTGAGACCATGGCCGGGCTTGATCGCGACGTCGTCTTTTCCGCGCTGACCCGCCCGCAAATGTTCGCGGGCGTTTCCTACAGCTTCTTCGTGCTGAACCTCGTGGCGACCACCGAAGTGTTCCTGATCACCAAGTCGTTCTGGGCCATCCTCGCGGCGTTGGTGATTCACGCCATCGGCTATCTGATCTGCCTGCGCGAACCACGCTTTCTCGATCTGTGGATCCTGCGCGCCAGCCGTTGCCCGCGCGTGCCGAACCACGATCGCTGGCGATGTAATTCGTACACGCCATGAGCAAAGCCCCGCGCCAGCCCAAATCCAGCGCCGCGCGCGCCCGACTGGACCGGCGCGAACGCGGGGCCAGCACCATGCTGCCGTACGCGAAGCATGGCAGCGACACGCTGCTGACGGCGCGCGACGGCGCCGCGATGCAGATCATCCACGTGGCCGGCTTTCCGTTCGAGACCGCCGACACCGACGATCTCAACTACCGCAAGAACGTGCGCGACACGGTGCTGCGCGGCGTCGCGAGTTCGCGGCTCGCAGTTTACCACCACGTCGTGCGCCGACAGGTGGAGCCGGTCGTTGAGGGCCGCTTCGAGGCCCCGTTCGCGCGCGGGCTGGACAACGCGTGGAAGCGGCGGCTCGGCGGGCGACGACTGTTCGTCAACGATCTTTTCATCACGCTGGTGCGCCGCCCGACGCTGGCGGACGCCAATCCGCTCGACGGCCTGTTCGGCCGCAGCGCGCAGGCCGACGCCACCGCACGCGCGCGCGATCGCCGTGATCTGGAGGCGGCGCGCGACACGATGCTGGCTGCGCTGCAGCCTTACGGCGCGCGGGTGCTATCGAAGTACGAGGCCAACGGGCGCATCTATTCGGAGCCGCTCGAGTTTCTCGCCTGCCTGTTCAACGGCGAGATGCGGCCGATCCTTCCCGAGCATACCGACATTGCCAGGGATATCCCGTGGCGGCGTGTGAGCTTCGGGGAAGACACGCTCGAACTTGCCGCCGCCGAGGGCAGCGACGCCAGTTTCGCGGCGATGATCTCGATCAAGGAATACCCGCTGCATACCGCGCCGGGCCAGCTCGACGCGCTCTACCGCATCCCGCATGAACTCACCGTGTCGCAGAGCTTCGGGTTCGTGGAGCGACAGACCGCGCTCAACCGCATGAACCTGACGCTGCGCCGCATGCACGCGGCGGACGACGAGGCGCTCTCGCTGCGCCGTGATCTCACCGCCGCGAAGGATGATGTGGCGGCGGGCCGTTCCGCGTTCGGCGAGCACCACATGACCGTGACGGTGAAGGCCGACACGATGGCGGGCCTCGACGAAGCGGTGGCCGAAGTGCAGGCCGCGCTCACCGAGATCGGCGTCATCGGCGTGCGCGAGGACGTGGCTATGGAGCCGGCGTTCTGGGCGCAGTTTCCCGGCAACTTCCAGTTCATTCCGAGGAAGGCGCTGGTCTCGTCCGGCTACTTCGCGAGC
>JANNVF010000030.1:0-5200 GCA_031414315.1 Hyphomonadaceae bacterium
GGCGCCGCCGCGGGTCGGCAAGACGATCCTGATGCAGAACATCGCCAAGGCGATCGCCGCGAACCACCCGGAAGTCTTCCTCATCGTGCTGCTGATCGACGAGCGACCGGAGGAAGTGACCGACATGCTCCGCACCGTGAAGGGCGAAGTGGTGGCCTCCACGTTCGACGAGCCGGCGACGCGCCACGTGGCGGTTGCCGAAATGGTGATCGAGAAGGCCAAGCGCCTCGTCGAGCATGGCCGCGACGTGGTCATCCTGCTGGACAACATCACGCGCCTCGGCCGCGCCTACAACACCGTGGTGCCCTCTTCCGGCAAGGTGCTGACCGGCGGCGTGGACGCCAACGCCCTGCAGCGCCCGAAGCGCTTCTTCGGCGCCGCGCGCAACATCGAGGAAGGCGGATCGCTCACGATCATCTCCACCTCGCTGATCGATACGGGCTCCCGGATGGACGAAGTCATCTTCGAAGAGTTCAAAGGCACGGGTAACTCGGAAATCGTGCTCGACCGCAAGGTCGCCGACCGCCGCATTTTCCCCGCGATGGACATTCTCAAGTCCGGCACGCGGAAGGAAGAACTGATCACGCCGAAGGAGCACCTGCAGAAGATGTACGTGCTCCGCCGGATCCTCGCGCCCATGGGCACGCAGGACGCGATCGAGTTCCTGCTCAACAAGCTCCGCGAAACGAAGACCAACGAGGACTTCTTCCAGAGCATGAACACGTAGCGCCTTGAGTCTTATGTTCTGGGACAGAGTGTGCGTTCGCGGACAGACTCTTCGACGCAGCGGCCGGTAGTCTATGCGATGGAACACCACCCCAACTGGCTTCTCTACCTCTCAGGCGCGATGTTCCTGTTCGTTGCGCTCTCCGGCGCGGCGATCGCCTTCTACCCTCCGTCCTGACGAAGCCCGGTTCTGACGTATGGCCCCGGCCCGCGCCGGGGCCATACTCTTTTTGTGTTCGGCCGGGGAAGGGCCGAACATGCGGGGATTGGCGCCCCCTCAATCCACCCCTTTGCGGCCCGGCTTTCGATGCGCGCCAACAAGCGCGGCAGATCAAATCCGGTTGAGTTTCGCGCGAGCGTAGACTGCCGCGCATGACACACGAAGACATCCCCCTCCCGCCCGCCGTTCGCTGCACCGTGACGCTCCTTCTGGAAACCGTCGCGCGCGGGCTGGCGCGGTGCGTCTGGCAGTTCGGCGAGCCCGCGCTCGCCTGGCGCTCCAACGCCGGGGTGATGGCCGGCGTCCGCTCCACGCTCACGCGCATGCGCCGGCTGCATCTCATCCTGCGCTACGTGTTCGTCATTCTCGCCGCGTACTACGTTGAAGCCACGACCCTGCGATCCAGACGGACAACCGCGCACGGATCAGCACGCCCCGTTCTTCCCGATGATCCCGCCACGTGGCGGACATCCTTCGTCTCGTCGGCGCCGTACCACGCGTTCCGCGACGCCGGCGCGCGCCCGAAGCCTGCGCAGTTTGCACATGCGCCGAGGGCGCCGCTGCAGACCCTGGCCCGTAAAATGGAAGGCCTGCGCCGCGCGCTCGCCCATCCCATGCGGCACATCCGCCGCCTCGCGCGCATCCTGCGCGGCGGCGTGGCGTTCTTCAGGTGGCGCCCGCCGAAGCGACCGCCGCCGACGGCGAAACGCGCCGACTGGGAGGAGCTGCTCATGGGCTTCGAGCAGGCGCGGTTCGAGGTGCGCCGACTCAACACATCATGACCACCGCTTCGCGCCGTCCGCCCGACGACCGCCCGCTTGCGCGGATCGCGACCCATGCGCCATACAAACCCGACCGGAGAAAACACCATGCTGAAAATCCACCACGGCAAACACACCCGCTCGCTGCGTGTCGTCTGGATCGCCGAAGAACTCGGGGTGACGTACGAGAGCCATCACGTGCCGTTCGATCCGGCGACGCTGAAGAGCGACGCGTTCCTGTCGATCAGCCCGTTCGGCGCCCTGCCCGCCATCGAGGACGGCGGCGTGCGCATGGTGGAATCCGGCGCCATCTGCCAGTACCTCACCGAGAAGTACGGCAAGCACCCGTTCCGCCGCGAACTGGGTGACGCCGACTATCCGACCTACCTGCAATGGCTGCATGCCGGCGAAGCGACGATGACGCCGCCACTCGCCAACATCGCGCAGCACACGTCGATCCGCCCCGAAGCGATGCGTATTCCGCAGGTGGCGGCCGAAGCGGTGGAGACGTTCAAGGAGCGCCTGCTCGTGCTCGACGCGCACCTCAATGGCAAGCATTACATCCTCGGCGCCGACATGAGCGCGGCCGATGTGATGGTAGGGTACGCGCTGCACCTTGCATCGCTGTTCCGGCTGATGCCCGATGCGCCGCCGCACGTGGGCGCATACTGGAAACGCCTGCAGGCGCGCGACGCGTATCAGCGCGCGGCGGCGAAGTAGCTACGGGACCAGGACGAGCGAACCAGTCGTCTTGCGCGCCTCGAGATCGCGATGCGCCTGCGCGGCATCGGCGAGTTTGTACGGCGTGGGTGGCGCGATCTTCACGATGCCCTTCGCGATCACGTCGAACAGGTCGTCCGCCGTCTCCTGCAACAGCTCCGGCGTGCGCGTGTAGGTGAACAGAGTCGGCCGCGTGAAGAACAGCGAGCCCTTCGCGGCCAGCACGCCAGGCTCGAACGCGGGCGCGGCGCCGGACGAATTGCCGAAGCTCACGAACATGCCGAGCGGGCGCAACGAGTCGAGCGTCGACTGGAACGTGTCCTTGCCGACGCTGTCGTACACCACATGCGCGCCCTCGCCGCCGGTGATCTCGCGCACCCGCTTGGCGATATCGTCGCTGCTCTGAACAACATGGTCGGCGCCGAGACCGCGCGCGAGAACGCCCTTCTCCGCCGAGCCGACCACAGCAATGATCGTCGCGCCCAGATGTTTGCCCCATTGCACCGCGATCTGGCCGACACCGCCCGCCGCCGCATGCACGACCGCGAAGTCGCCCGCCTGCAGCGGAAACGTCCGCTTCAGCAGATACCGCGCGGTCATGCCCTTCAGCATCGCGGCCGCCGCAATCGCGTCGTCGACGCCGGCCGGGATCTTCACCGCGCGGGCGGCGGGCGCCACGTGCATCTCGGCGTACGCGCCGATCGGCCCCGAACAATAGCCGGCGCGATCACCGACCTTGAAGCGCTCGACTCCCGGGCCCACTTCTTCAACGATACCAGCGCCTTCGAGACCAAGGCCGCTCGGCAACGGAACCGGGTACAGCCCCGTGCGGTGGTAGGTGTCGATGAAGTTCACCCCCATCGCTGCGTGACGAATGAGGATCTCGCCCGCGCCGGCGCGGGGCCGCGCAACCTCTTCAACCCGAATGACATCGGCCCCGCCCGTCTCGGTGATGCGGATGGCTTTCATTTGGCCCTCGCTGTGAGACATGCCGTCGCCGGCGCGCCAGGCCCGTCAGCGTCGTCGATCGCGCGCATCGCCTCAAGCGGCCGGTCGGTGGCGATGACGTGCAGGCCCGTATCGGCAAACGCGGTGTAGCCCACATCACCGTCGCGCGCGAAGCGGCCGTCCCAGCTCGTGGCTGGATTGCCGAGCGTGCCGAACAGGACCTCGACGCCCTTGCTCGCGAGTTCAATGTTGAGTGCTGGATTGGGATCGGTCGTGCCGGTCCAGCCGAGCAGGCGCGAGGTGTTCACACGCACGCTAGAGACGCCCTGCAGAGCCGTCACGGATTCGGCGGGCACGGAGAGCATGAGGTCCGGTGCGCTGCGCTGCATCGTGAGCGCGTCCTCGGTGTTGTACACGATGACGACCACGCGGTTCTCCGCTTTCGCCAGACGCACCGCAGCGATGACTTCCCCGAACGGCGCGCCGCGCTTTACATCAAGCTCGAGGATCGCCTTGTCCTTGGACCAGTCGAGCGCGCGCTTCAGCGTCGGCGGATGCGCGCCAAGGACGCGGCCGCTTTCGTCCTTAAGCTGCAGCGCGCGAAACGCCGCCAGCGTCACGGCGGACACAGGGCCCGCTCCCGTCGTTGTGCGATCCAGAGTTTCATCGTGCATCAGCACGAGTTCGCCATCGCTCGTGCGGCGCACGTCGATCTCGATGAGCACCGGGCCGGGCGCTCCGCGAAACGTGCGATCGAACGTCTCGATGGCATTCTCCGCCGGCGCGTCACCGCCACGGTGCGCCGCGACGACAGTGAGCGATCTCTCTCGCAGGCAGTCGAAGAATCCCCCGATGTCAGTCGGTGTGCGATCACGAAACTCAGGCAGCGCCGGGACAATCTCACACGAGGCCAGAGCAAGAGCGGCAAACGCCAGAAGCGCGCGCCTCATGCGAGGTGTTGCCGGAAGAACGCGACGGTGCGCGCGTCGGCCAGCTCGGCGGCGGCGGCGTCGTAGTGCTGACCGCCGACGCGGGTGAAAGCGTGATCCTGTTCGCCATACACGTACGTCGTCACGCTTGGCTTCGGCTTGAGTCCGGCGACAATCGCGTCCTGCGCGGCCTTGGTGACGAACTGGTCCCTGCCGGCGATATGCAGCATCAGCGGCGTCGTGAGGTTGGCGGCCTCGTCGAGTTTGGAATCGATGGAGACGCCGTAGTAGCCGACAGACGCATCGGCATTCGTGCGGCACGCCGTAAGGTACGCCAGCAGCCCGCCAAGGCAGTAGCCGACTGCGCCTACCTTCGCGATCTTCGCGGTATCGCGCGCATAGTCGATGGTGCGCTGGATGTCGGCGACGCCCGTATCGGCGCTGAAGGCGTTCATCAGCGCGAACGCGCGCTTCCACTCGCCCTCGGTCTTGTCGGTGAGTTCAACACCGGGTTCGATGCGCCAGAACAGATCCGGCGCGATGGCGAGGAAGCCCTCCCTGGCGAGCCACGCGCACTTGCCGCGCACCCCGTCGTTCACGCCGAAGATCTCCTGGATGACCACCACCGCCCCCTTGGGCGGCCCTGAGGGTTCGGCCACCCAGGCCTTGAATGCGCCGGTCTCGGCGGCGATCTCTACCCAGCGGTCGGCCATGCGGAACTCCTGAATTTCGCGGTGTCTTACGGGGAAGGCCGACGCGGGTCTATAATCGCCACGCAAACTGCTTCGCCGGATTGGATCTCACCATGAAGATGACCGTCAACGTCGAGTGTACGCCCGAGGAAGCCCGCCGGTTCGTGGGCCTGCCCGACGTTTCGCCGCTCAACGAAATGCTGG
>JANNVF010000031.1:0-8361 GCA_031414315.1 Hyphomonadaceae bacterium
TCCCTCCCCTCGAAGGGGAGGGTGGCATTCGCGTAGCGAATGACGGGTGGGGTGCGCGCGCGGTGCCGGGGCTAAGATTTTGATTGGCGCCAAACGCGATTATCCCCCGTGCAGCACGTGTTCGCCCCACCCGGCGCTACGCGCCACCCTCCCCATCGAGGGGAGGGAAGGCGGCGCGTACAAACTTGTACACTCTTTGCAGACTGAAACGCCCGGTTTGTATACCGATGCGGCCGATTTGTGCATCGACGCCGTGCGTTTGTATGCGCTGCGCCCTGGAGCCGGGGCGCCCTCGCCCCGGTCGGGTGATGGCGGCGACACGCGGGCGGGGGCGCCCGCGCTCCGTGTGACGCTTGTCCCTCACGGTGTGGGGGACAAGCGCGTGGACAGAGAATAAATTCAACTTGCTTGTACGTTGGCGCGCAACGCACGGCGCCGCGAATGCATGCGGACAGGCTGTGGGAAAGCCGCGTCGCCAATCCGACCCCCACAGAACCGGGCGTATACTCGCGCCCATGAACCCACTCACCCCCACCCCCTTCGACATCATCGCCTGGCTCGTCGCCGCCCTGACCGTGCTGTTTGGCGCGTCGGCAAGCTGCGTCCGATGTCTGGCGGCGATGCGCGGACGCGCGCGGCGCGGCTTCGCGCGGCTCGCGCAGCGGTGGACGCAGCGCGGCTACGCGATGGCATATGACGGCGAGGACGACGCGACCGTGGCCCGGCGCATCGCGCGTATGGAATGGATGGCGGCCGATCCGTGGAAGGCGCTGCGGCATCTGGCGCGGCGTGCGCGCGGGCTGCTGCGCGTGCGGCTGTGTGCGATGAGCGCGCCGTTGTCGTTTGCGCCGCCGGTGATTGCGTGCGCGCCTTGTAGCGCCGGTCTACAGACCGGCCCGGTCGTGGCGATGGAGCCTCCGTAGGTCGGCACATCTGATGAACGAACGAGGCCGGTCTGGAGACCGGCGCTACGGAGATCACGCCGCGCGAAGCCTCGCGCCGGCGCCGGACGTGCCGGCCCCCGTTCGCCGCGCCGGCGCCTTACCCCGCCGGCAGCGTCACCCGGAAGCACGAACCGCTGGCGTCGCTCGACACCAGCGTGACATCGCCGCCCTGCGCACGCGAAAGCTCCCGCGCGATGGCGAGGCCCAATCCCACGCCGCTGTCGCGCTGCGCGGTGGCGAACGGCTGGAACAGCGCCTCGCGAATGTCGGCCGCCACGCCGGGGCCGGTGTCGATCACGTCGATATCGAGGACGCCGGCGCCGCGCGTGACGACGCCGTCGATGCGACCGTTCGGATCATTGCGCAGCACGGCGGCGGCGTTGCGCAGCAGGTTGACGAGAATGCGGTGCAGGTTGTCGGCGTCGGCGACCACGCTGGCGGTCACGTCGGCGCCGTTGATCCAGACGATGTGCGGATGCCCGGCCAGCGCATCGCCGGCGGCTTCCTCAAGCGCCGCGTGCACGTTGACACTCTGCAGCACGGGTTTGGGTTCGTCGGCCTTGCCGAACTTCAGCGCGGCTTCCGCGAGGTTGGCGGCGCGAGCAATGGCGCGCTCCAGCCGCGGCGCCGACTGGCGCACCTTCGGATCGTCGCTGCCGGACAGGCGCTGGCTGACCAGTTGCGCGGTGGCCAGGCTGTTGCGCAGGTCGTGCGCGATCTTGGCCACCGCCGCGCCCAGCGCCGCCAGCCGCTCGCGCTGGCGCAACGCCGAGCGCACATCCTCCCCCATCCGCGCGAGCGCGACTTCGGTGCGGCCAAGCTCGTCGTCGCCGTGGGACGCGGCGATCGCGATGCTGGCGTCCTGCGGCCGCTTGCCGAACGCCTCGATGGCGCTGGTCAGCCGCCGGATGCGCCGCACCACGAGCAGCAGCAGCGCCGCATAGAGGATCGCGCCCACCAGCAGCGACACCACCAGCGATTCCAGAAACGCACGGCGCGCGTGTCGGACGAGATCGCGCTTGAGCGCTTCCTCGCTCAGCACGATCTCGATGAAGTTGCCGCTCTCGAAGCGCGGCGAGGCCAGCGCGCGCACGAAGCGCGGTTGCGGCGCCCACAGCATAGAGGCGCCGTCCATGATGGCGGCGAGCTTGCGGGCGCTGCGCAGATCGACGGTGCGGATCCGGGCGCCTGCGGGCAGCATGGACTCCAGCGTCAGCACCCGGCCCTCCGCGCGGTGCAGCGCCACGATCTTCACCCCGGCGTTGTCGAGCAATTCCCGTTCGAGGCGATCAGTGACCTGATCGCGGGGGGCGGCCTCCACCGCCAGCGCCGCGATCTGGGCCGCGTCGACCCGCTGGCGCAGCCACGCGTCGTGGAAGTTGCCAAGCGAGGGGCCGAGCAGCAGCGCATCGGCGGCGATCACCACCGCGATCGACAGGACAAGCATCTGCCCCGGCAAACCGCCGAGATACCGACCTGCGCGGGCGCGCAGATCGTGCAAGGAGCCACCCCAGGTCATGCCCACTTGTCGCCGATGGCGGGCACATTCTCAAGTGTTCGTGATCGCTGCGTCTGCTCAGGGGAGATGCTTGAGCAGTCCTACCAGACGCCGGGTGTTCGCGCTGAACAGCACCGGCGTGTAAAATGCGCCCGCCGCGCGTTTCACGATTTCGCCGCGCGTCGGGTACGGCGCGACGACGTTGGTGAGCGCGCGCAGGCCGAGCTTGTTGGCCATCGCCACCGCGATGATCTGGATGAGATCGCCCGCGCCCGCGCCCACCACGGTTGCGCCAAGGATCTTCGCGCCGGGGCCCACGACAATGCGGGCAAAACCGGCGGTGTCGGCTTCCGCCTGCGCGCGATCGTTCTCGTCGAAGTGCGCGGTGACGACCTTCACCTTGTCGCCGTGCGCGGCGCGGGCCTCTTCCTCCGACAGCCCGATCCGCGCGAGTTCGGGATCGCAATACACCGCAGCGGGGATGGCGGCGCTGTCGGCGCGGGTCTTCGCCCTGAACAGCACCGAGCGCACGAACGCGCTCGCGTGCCAGCCGGCCACGTGAGTCAGATGCTCGCGGCCCGCCACATCGCCCACCGCCCAGACGCGATGGTTGGTGGTGGAGCGCAGCCAAGGATCGATGACGACGCCCTTCTTGTTGGTCGCCACATTCCCCGTCTCGCAGTCGAGCCCTTCGATCTGCACCTGACGGCCGACCGCGACGAGCAGGTGCGTGCCCTCGATGGTTTCGCGCGCGCCGGCTTTCTCGATCTCCACACGCACGGCGCCCACGGCGCTCGACACGGTTACGGCCTTTGCGCCTTCACGCAGATCGACGCCATCGGCGCGCAGCGACGCGAGCGCCAGCGCTGTCGCGTCGCGATCGAAACCGGCCAGCGCGGTCGCCGCTTCGACGATCACCACCTCGGCGCCGAGGCGGGCGAACGCCTGTCCGAGTTCAATGCCGATGGGACCGCCGCCGAGCACGATCAGGCGTTTCGGGAACTCCGGCAGGTCGAAGATCGTCTCGTTGGTAAAGTGCGGGGTGTCCTTCAGGCCCGGAATGTCCGGCACGAGCGCGCGGGCGCCGGTGGCGATGACGATGCGGCTGGCGCGCACGCGGACACTGTCGCTTTCCAGTGTGCGCGGGCCGGTGAAGCGTGCGTGCTCACGCACCACGGTGACGCCGAGCCCTTCGAAGCGCTCCTGGCTGTCGATCGGCGCGATGGTCTCGATGGTCTTGCGGATGTGGGCTTTCACCGTCGCCCAGTCGACGACGGGCTCGACATTCGCCACGCCGAGGTCCGCGCCATGACGCAGCGTGTGTGCGTGATCTGCTGCTGCAATCAGCGCTTTGGAAGGAACACAGCCGTAGTTGAGACAATCGCCGCCCATCTCGCCGCGCTCGAACAGCACCACCTTGAGGCCAAGCTGCGCCGCGCCGGAGGCGACGGACAATCCGCCCGAGCCCGCGCCGATGACGGCGATGTCGGCGCTAAGGTCTTTCCGGCTCATGTCGTTCCCTTGGCGGGCTTGCGTGTGCGAAAGCGCTTGATCACCACCGGCAGCAGCGACACCGCCGCCAGCGCGAAGAATGCTGGCAACAGCGGACGCACGAAGCCGGCGATGTCGGGCTCATGGCCGCTGTCGAACGCCGCGCCAAGGCCGGAGCCGATCAGGGTATAGGCGATGGTGCCGGGAATGATGCCGATGAACGTCGCCACCATGAAGTCGCGCAGCTTCGCGCCAAGCAGCGCAGGCGCGATGTTGGAGACCGGAAACGGCACGATGGGCAGGAAGCGCATGGTGAACATGTAGCTGAACGGATTTTCCGCGAAGCCCGCCTCCAGCGTCTTCAGGAACGGTCCGGCGCGCCGGCGCAACGGTTCGCCCAGTGCCGTGCGCGCGGCAAGGAAGAGACACGTGGCGCCGGCCGTGGCGCCAATGACGGTGAGGGCTGCGCCACCGTAGAGACCGAACAGGAAGCCACCGCCGATGGTGAGCCACAGCGCGCCCGGGATCATCAGCATGGTGAAGGTCATGTACGCGGCAATGAACGCCGCCACCGCGATCAGCGGATTGGCGGCGACGAACGCGGTCAGAGTCTCGCGTTGCGCCTTCAGCTGCTCGAACGAGAGATACTTGTGCAGGCCGAGCGCGAACGCTGCGATCAGCCCCGCCACGATCAGCAGCAGCGGCAGGTAGCGGACAACGCCGCCGCCCTTCTTCTTCTTCTTCTTCTGCGGTTCACTCTCTGTCGTCGTCATCGCGCCGGCCCCGCTCCGTTCAGCTTCCAGTCGTAGCCATAGCGCGCGATCGTCGGCGTGGCGCGGATTTGTGCGGCGAGCGCGGGCGCTGCATAGCGCTCCAGGTGCGCGCGGAGCTGGGCCGTCGTGCCGAAGTCGGCTTTGTACCAGGTGTAGATCGAGGACAATTGCAGGCCCTGCGGCGTCACCCGCACGCCGCGCGGGTGGTTGATGTAGGCGCGCGCCGCTGCGTCAAGGTCGGCGTCGAGGGTGGCGCCTTGGAACGCGTGGCGCTGCAGGTTGGGACAGCCGATGGAGGCGCAGTTGAGCGCGTAGTGCACGCGGGGATCGCGAAACGTCGGGCGCATCACGGTGTTCTCGATCTCGTCGAGCGAGAGCCGCCGGCCTTCCACCGTCACCCTCCTGGTCTGCCAAGGGCCGATCAGGCCCTTGAGGGAAAGCCCCTCGCTGCGGATGTCGCGGATCGAGGCCACCGGATAGCGCGCGAGCACGGTATCCACCGTCACGGCGTTGTAGAGATTGGCCCAGTAGGCGAAGGCCTCGGTGCGCGGCAGCACCGAGGGCCGCGCCGCTTCGAGGCTGTGAATATAGCCGGTGAGCGCGGCGCGATCGGCGCCGTCGGCCTGCCAGCGCGCGTAGTCGACCCGGGTCACGCCATCGGCGTTGTCAGAGACATAGCGGCCCAGCAGCGCGTCCCAGGCGGCGTGATCGGGCTCTGCCGCCGCCGCCGCGGGCGCGCCGATCAGGCCAGCCGCCAGCACGGCGCCAGCAATCCATGCGCGCATTCCGCTCTCCTCTTGCCCGGTGCGGACGCTATACGACGGATGCCTCACGCCGGTTGCGGCCTTGACGATCGGGCGCCCTGTCGTGTATCCGCCCCGGCTCATTACGATTGACCGACGAGGACTGCCGTGGCCACCAAACGGACCTACCAGCCGAGCCGCCTTGTGCGCAAACGGCGCCACGGCTTCCGGTCGCGGATGGCGACGAAGAACGGCCAGAAGGTGCTCGCGCGCCGCCGCGCCAAGGGCCGCAAGCGGCTTTCCGCCTGAACGCAGACACTTCAGACGCGCCGGTCACGCGTCATCTCTACGTCAAACTGCGCAAGCGCGCTGAATTCCAGTACGTCCAGAAAGGCGAACGGCGGGGACGTCCCACGCTGGCCGCACAGGCGCGCCGCCGGGCTGGCGCCGATGCCGCCCCGCCCCGCGTGGGCTTCACCGCGACCAAGAAGGTCGGCAATGCGGTGGTCCGCAACCGGGCGCGGCGGCGGCTGCGGGAGGCGGCGCGGCGATTGGTCCCGGTCTATGGCCTGCCCGGCGTGGACTATGTCTTCCTCGCACGGGAGAGCACCGGCAGCGCGCCCTGGCCCGTCCTGCTTGACGATATGAAAGACGCGTTGATAAGGCTCGCCGCCGCATTGCAGCCGGCCTCCTGAAACCGACCCCCAGGCGTCGGCGCCCGATCGCCCGCTTTCCCGCCCCCGCTTTCCTCTCCATGGCCACCCCATGGCCTCCAAGGACATACCCATATGACGCGCGGCCCGGAGGATGAGACCAACCGGAACATGATCCTCGCGATCGTGATCTCGCTCGCGATCTTCCTGCCCTACCAGTACTTCGTGCTGGAGCCGATGCAGCGCGAGCAGAAGGCCGCGATCATGGCCGATCGCGCGGCGAAGGGACAAACAAGCGCGCCGCGTCCCGGTGAAGGCTCGCCGTCGCCGGCAGCACCCGTCACCCGCGCCGCCGCCGTGGCCGAAGGCGCGCGCATACGCTTCGACGCGCCAGGCGTGGACGGCTCCATCGCGCTCGATGGCGCGCGCATCGATGACCTGTCGCTGAAGCGCTACCGCGAGACGGTCGATCCCACGAGCGCGGAAGTGGTGTTTCTCAACCCGGAAGCCGCGCAGGGCGCGACCTACGGTGTGTTCGGCTGGACCGATGATGCCGGCCAGGTCGATGTCATTCCGCGCTGGAGCGCCGCCGAAGGCGCCACGCTCACCCCGGCCACGCCGCTCACCCTCACCTTCGCCACCGGCGACGGCCTCACCTTCACGCGCACCATCGCGGTGGACGACAACTACCTCTTCACCGTCACCGACAAGGTCGACAACGCCAGCGACACGCCGCGGGTGCTGCGGCCCTACGGCGCCATTCGCCGTCACGGCCTGCCCGACAACCTCGTGAACTATCAGACGCTGCACGAAGGCTTCACCGGCGTCATGGGCGGGACGCTCTACGAACTGGACTACAAGCCCGCCGTGAAGGGCAGCGGCCAGAACGCCGAGAAGCTCGCCGCCGGCGTGCCCACCACCGGCGGCTGGCTCGGCATCACCGACAAGTACTGGCTTGCCGCCGTCATTCCTGAACGCACCGCATCCGTGGTGGCGCGCTACACCGCGCGCAATGGCCCTGACGGGCGCACGATCTACGAAGCAGGCTACGTGGGCGATCCTGTCACCATCGCGGCGCGTGGCTCGGCGCAGACGACGAGCCACATGTTCGCCGGCGCCAAGCGCGTGGAGCTGCTGCGCAACTACGAGACGCAACTCGGCGCCAAGGACTTCGACAAGGCGGTGGACTGGGGGAACTTCTACTTCCTCACCCGGCCGTTCTTCTGGCTGCTGGAGAACTTCTACAAGCTCGTCGGCAACTTCGGCATCGCGATCCTGCTGTCGACGGTGGTCGTCAAGGCCGTGCTCTTCCCGATCGCGTACAACTCGTACAAGACGATGTCGAAGATGCAGAAGCTGCAGCCGAAGATGAAGGAGATGCAGACCCGCTACGCCGAGGACAAGGCCAAGCTCCAGCAGGAGATGATCAAGCTCTACGCCACGGAGAAGGTGAACCCGGTGACGGGCTGCCTGCCGATCTTCCTGCAGATCCCGGTGTTCTACGCGCTCTACAAGACGCTGCTCGTCACCATCGAAATGCGCCACCAGCCGTTCTTCGGCTGGATCAAGGATCTCTCCGCGCCGGATCCGACGTCGTTCGTCAACCTGTTCGGCCTGCTGCCGTTCGCTGCGCCCACAGGCCTGCCGTTCATCGGCGGCTTGCTGGCCGTCGGCGTCTGGCCGATCCTCTATGGCATCAGCATGTGGGCGGTGACCGCGATCAGCCCGCAGGCCGGCGTCGATCCCATGCAGCGGCGCATCTTCCAGCTCATGCCGATCCTGTTCACGTTCATGTTCGCGGGCTTTGCGGTGGGCATGGTGGTCTATTGGGTATGGTCGAACACGCTGACCTTCATCCAGCAATACACGATCATGCGTACGCAGGGCGTGGAGACCGGGCTCGACAAATGGCTGGCGAAGATCATGAAGAAATCCGCGCCAACGGCTGCGGAGTGAACTTTCACCGCGCACCTCCTTCTCCTGAAAGGGGGAGGCTGGGTGGGGGCGCGTGGCGCAGCGCAGTCCCGTTGCAAGCAAGCATGCAGCCCGTGCCGCACGCCTCCCGCCTCCTCCCTTCAGGGGGAGGAGAAGAGTATCCATGAGCCCCGCCGAGGAAGAACGCGAACGGTTGATCGAGGCGGGCCGCATCCTGTTTGCGGGGCCGGTGACGTTCGAGAAGGGTGTCGTGGCGATGAACGACCTGCCCGACGCCGACCGGCTGGAGGTGGCGTTCGCGGGCCGCTCCAACGTCGGCAAAAG
>JANNVF010000032.1:0-2456 GCA_031414315.1 Hyphomonadaceae bacterium
GCGAACGCCACATCGTGCAACCGCGACGATCCGTCCGTCTCCAGCAGAATCAGGCGGCCTGCCGCGCGGGCGGGCGCGGCGAGGAAGGTGGCGAAGCTCGCATGCCGCTCCACCGCCGCTTGCCCGGCGTAGTCCATGGCGACGCGGCGCAACGCCTTGTCCGTCAACGCGAATCCGCACGGTTCGATGACATCGAGCGCCAAGCCGAAGCACGCCGCGATGCGGATTGCGGCGCCGAGATTCTGGGGCATGTCCGGTTGATAGAGGGCGAGACGCACGTTATGGGCTCCAACGGTCCTCAGGGGGTTTGCGGGGGAGTTTTCTGGACTGCGGCGACGCGCCGCTGGCCTGAGCCCTCCCCAATCCCTTGGCTTTCCGCGCAAATCCGCCGGGAAGCGCAGCAACATTGTCAAGAGTCGGGGGTCATCCGTGGCCGATCACGCGAGTCCAGCCGCAACGGCCCATCCGGGAGGGCAGGAGCCCACCCGAAGGGATTTCATCTACATCGCCACCGGCGCCGTGGGCGCTGTGGGCGCGGTAGCGCTGGCGTGGCCATTCATCGACCAGATGTCGCCGGCCGCCGACACCCTCGCCATGGCGTCCACCGAATACGATCTCGGCGGCGTGCCGGAAGGCCAGCAGGTGGTGATCTTCTGGCGCGGCAAGCCGGTGTTCATCCGCCACCGCTCGGCCGCTGAAATCGCCTCGGCCCGCAAGGACGACAGCGCCGACCTGCGCGACCCAGCCACCGACGCAGAGCGCACGATTCAGTCCAACGGTCAGGCCGGCAAGCCGCAGTATCTCATCGTGGAGGCGTCGTGCACCCACTTCGGCTGCGTGCCCACGTTCGGCGGCGGCTCCTATGGCGGCTGGCTGTGTGCGTGCCACGGCTCGGTCTACGACACCGCCGCGCGCATCCGGGGCGGTCCTGCGCCGCTGAACCTGCTGCTGCCGCCGTACCTCTACACCGCCGACGCCATCGTGAAGATCGGGTGAGACCATGAGCGGACCGTCCACCTACGATCCGAAGACCGGCATTGAACGCTGGCTCGATACACGCCTGCCGATCATGCGGATGATGCACGACAGCTTCGTGGATTATCCGACGCCGCGGAACCTCAACTACTTCTGGACGTTCGGCGCGATCCTGACGTTCTGCCTGATCACGCAGATCATCACCGGGATCGTGCTGGCCATGCACTATGTCCCGTCGATCGATCACGCCTTCAACAGCGTGCAGCGGATCAAGCGCGACGTGCCGTTCGGCTGGCTCCTCCAGAACATCCACGCCACCGGCGCCTCGATGTTTTTCCTCGCGGTCTACATCCACATGTTCCGCGGGCTCTATTACGGGTCCAACAAGGCGCCGCGCGAGGTGCTGTGGATTCTCGGCGTCGTGATCTACCTCTTGATGATGGCCACCGCCTTCCTCGGCTACGTGCTGCCTTGGGGCCAGATGAGCTTCTGGGGAGCCACCGTCATCACCAATTTCTTCACGGCGATCCCGATCGTCGGCACACCGGTGCAGCAATGGCTGATGGGCGGGTTCGCCATCGAGAACCCGACGCTCAACCGCTTCTTCTCGCTGCACTACCTGCTGCCGTTCGTGATCTTCGGTATCGTCATCCTTCACGTCTGGGCGCTGCATGTCAGTGGGCAGAACAACCCCGACGGCGTGGAAGTGAAGGACAAGGCCGATACGGTGGCGTTCACGCCGTACGCGACGGTCAAGGACCTGTTCGCGACCGCCGTGTTCATGATCATGTTCGCGGTATTCGTGTTCTATCTACCGGACGCCCTGGGCCACCCCGACAACTACATCCCCGCCGACCCGCTGAAGACGCCGCCGCACATCGTGCCGGAATGGTATCTGCTGCCGTTCTACGCGATCCTGCGCGCGATCGATTTCGCGGTGGGGCCGATCTCGGCCAAGCTCGGCGGCCTGATGGTGATGGCCGGCTCCATCGCCGTGCTGTTCGTGCTGCCGTGGCTCGATACCTCGAAGGTGCGCTCGATGCGCTACCGTCCGTGGGCGCGCTGGTTCTTCGTGGTGTTCGTGGTGGTGTGCTGTGCGCTGGGCTGGTGCGGCGGCCAGTCGCCGGACAAGGCGGTCTGGCAGTCGGCGCCGTTCCAGGTGGAAGGCCTCGTGCGCAACGCCGCCGGCGCCGAGCAGCGCTTCGCGACGACGGGCCCCACGCTCGAAGTCGCCGAACATCTCTATCAGCGCCAGAAGAACGTGTTGGTCGCGCAGGGCGCTACGCCCGTGTCGCGCACCACCACCACGCCGGTGCTGTTCAAGGTGACGCAGTTCTCGCAGCTGCTGACGCTCTACTACTTCGCGTTCTTCCTGCTCATCCTGCCGATCCTCGGCCTGCGTGAAACGCCGGGACGCGTGCCGGAAACCATCGCCAAGGCGATCAGCGAGAAACGCGCCGCGCCCGCCGCGCCGGACCGGG
>JANNVF010000033.1:0-11301 GCA_031414315.1 Hyphomonadaceae bacterium
CGTGGCGGCGCCGCTCTTGGGCTGGCTGTTTCACTCGCCGCAGGTCGTGGCGCCGATCCTTGTCACTGCGGTCGGCATGCCGATCGCCGGGATTGTGTTGGTCCCGACGGCGCGCGCTTTCGCACGGATGGACTACGCGACAATCGCGGGGGTCAACATCGTCGATCTGTTGGTTGGCCAGGGGTTGATGCTTGCTTTTGCATGGGCGGGCTGGGGCGCGCTGGCGTTCTTCTTGCCGACGCCGATCTGCTTTGCAGTACGCGCCTTGTTGCTATGGCGCGCTTCGCCGGGGGCCCTTGGCGGGCGAGTCGAATGGCGCAAGGTACGCATCGTCTTGCATCGCGGCGCGATGGTATTCTGGTCGCGCGTGGCGGCAACGTGTATTGGGCAAGGCGACTATTTCGTCCTGGGCCTGTTCGCCACGAAGGCCGCGGTGGGATACTATTTCTTTGCGTTCCGCTTGGCGGCGGCGCCAGTGCGCATCCTTGCGCAAAGCTTGCAGTATGTAATGTTTCCGATGCTGGCCTCGATGCGGGGCGATCGGGAGAATCAGCGTAGATCGGCGCAACGCGCGGCCACGTGTTTGTCTTTTGTAGTGACGCCGCTTTGCATTCTGCAAGTCGTCCTCGCGCCGCCGCTAGTGCACGCGCTGTTCGGCGACAAATGGGACGCGTCGATCCTCATCATCCAGCTTCTAAGCTTGGGTCTGCCCGCAGAGGCGATCGCGGCTGTGGCGCGTGCGCAAATGGAAGCTCAGGGCGCGTTCGCGCGCGCGCTGCGCTACACAATGTTTAGCGCGGCGGCGTTCTTTACCTTGGTCACGGCGGGCGCGTACTGGTTTGGCGCTGTCGGTGCGGCGTGTGCGGTGACTCTCTACTACCTCACCAGTCAGATCGTGATCTACTTCCGCGTGTTTCCTGCGCGGGGCAGATGGCTGGAGGAGATCAGGGCGGTCTTCGCCTCGCCGTTCGCCGCCTCGCTTGTCGCGGCGGGCGTCAGCGGATCGCTCGCCGACGCGTTCGTTCCGGGGCGCTTGCCGATCGTCTCGGCGATCCTCATCACAATCGCGTTTGTCGGCGTCTACGCAGGCCTGATGCGGCTGCTTGCCCCCGCCTTGTCGCAAGAGATGGCTGACCTCAGCCTCAATCTGCTCGAGCGATTTGCGCCCGCTGCCGTGCTTCGCGTCCGCGGCCGGCGATCCCAACCGGTCGTAGAGGAGGTCGACAATGAAGCTTGAGTCCGCGATCCAGTGCGCCGCGCCGACGTTTACGGTAGTGATCCCGTCCTACAACTACGAACGTTTTGTCACGCGCGCGATCGATAGCGTACTGGCGCAGAGCTGCCAGGACTTCGAGCTTATTGTGGTTGATGACGGCTCCACCGATAATTCGTGGGGCGCAATCACCGGCTACGGCGATCAGTTGCAAGCGCTGCGTTGCCCGAACCAGGGCGCGGCGCGGGCCTGTTTGTTCGCGCTTCGCCGCGCGCGCGGCGCGTACGTCCACATTCTTGATGCGGACGACGAGATGATGCCGGACTGCTTGGCGACAGCCAAGGTGGTTCTCGGCGCTGGGCCTGCCAAGATCCAGTTTCCCCTGACGCCGATTGACGCCGACGGCGCGGTTATAGGATCGCCGTTCCCGGCCTTTCCGCAGCACTATTCACGGTCTAACATGCTTGCCGAGATTGGCCGCAATGGCACCTATTTGACAGGGCCGACATCCGGCATCATCTACCGCGCCGACGTATTGGCCGCGATTGGTGACGTAGGCTACGAATCCTATCTCGATGGCGTAGCGTACCTGCTTTGCCCGTTCATTGGCGACGTGATCACTATATATCGACCGCTCGCGCGATATCGCCTGCACGGCAAGAATGCATCGGGCTTCACCGCGCCGACGGCCGAATGGATAGCCATAGAACGCGACCGGTTCGTTGCGCGCCTTGCGCATTTGCGGCGCATCTGCGCCCTGCGTGGCCTCGACGCTGCCGGCGTGCCCGACGGTCGCGCGATGCCCTATGTCCTGGAGCGCGACATCCTGATCCGCCTCGCGAAGAGCGCCGCCCCTTCGGCGGCTTTGGTCATCCGGTATATTCGCCGCACGGCTACGTCCATTGCGCCGATCAGGCGCAAATTGGCGTTCAGCGCCTGGGCAGTCGCGGCAGGTCTCGCGCCAAACCGCGCGCGCGCTGCGCTGCTACGGTGGCGCTACAATCCGTGGTCGCGCCCGAGGTTCTTGCGCGGCTTGAGCCAAGCGATCGGTCCTGCCGTGGCGCGCCGCGGCGACAGAAAACTCAAAGAGGTGTGAGCATGAAAGTCGCCGTCGTCTACGCCACGTTTGGTCGTGCGGAACTGGTGGCGCGCGGTGTAGAGCGCCTGGAAAGGCAGAGCTGTCCACCCGAGTCAGTCGTCGTCTCCGCTGTAAGCGACGAGGATGTGGTCGGCGTACTGCGGAGCGAACGGGTCAGCGTGGTGCTGGGGCATGCGGGCTTGACGGCCCAGCGCAACGCCGGCCTGTCCGCTCTTGAGGAAGGTTGCGACATCGTGGTTTTCTTCGACGATGACTTCGTGCCATCGCGCTTTTGGATCGAGAGCGTCAAGGCCGTCTTCGCCGCATATGCGGACGTCGGCGTGGCGACCGGCGCGGTGCTGAAGGACGGAATCAAGACCGCTGGGATTGCATGGGATGCGGGCGCTGCAATCGTGGACGAAGCCGATAGCGCCAAGAGCGACGCGCCCGTCGCAGGCGCCGCTACGATCGCCACGCGCACGCCCTATGGCTGCAACATGGCGTATCGCTGCGCGGCAATCGCGGGCCTGACTTTTGACGAGCGGCTCGTTCTCTATGGCTGGCAAGAAGACCGCGATTTCGGTGCGCGCGTGGTCGCGCGTGGATGGCGGGCTATTAAGACGGACGCATTCTGGGGCGTGCACCTAGGCGCCAAGCGCGGACGGGTATCGGGTCGCAAGCTGGGCTATTCGCAGATCGTCAATCCTTGGTACCTGACGCGCAAGGGCACGATGAACCCGCCCTATGCTGCGGCCTTGATGGCTCGCAATTTCGCCGCCAACGCCTTTGGCGCGGTAGCGCCGGAGCGTTACGTTGATCGGGCCGGCAGACTGAGCGGAAATCTGATCGCGATTGGCGACGTGTTGCGTGGCGCCTGGCGGCCAGAGCGCGCCAAGGATCTGTGATGACCGCGCCGGGGATGATCGTGCTCGCGCTGCTGGCGTGGGGCATTTTTACGAACGGGCGAACGGCGATCCTGCTGTTTTTCGCCGCCGCGTCGTTCGGTACGCTCGCGATTTTGCCGCCCGCCGTGACAGGCGGCGCATCGATCTTGCCCCTTCCGGTAGCGGCCCTGGCCTTGGCCACTTGGCTGCTCAGACGGCGAGGCGCCGCGCAGGGGGTCGTGTCGGCGGCGATTGATCCGCGTGCGCTTGGCCTTCTGACCGCGTTTGTCGCTTACGGCGCGGTCAGTGCGATCGTGCTGCCGCGCCTGTTCGCCGGCATGGACGTCATTGCATTCCGCCAAGACCTGGTAGGCGCAACCCCGCTTGCACCATCGTCGGCCAATCTAACGCAATCGGCGTATCTTGCGATCTCCTTGATCACCGCGCTCGTGTTTGACCGTCTCGTTCGCGACGTGCGTGATCGGCGTGCAATCATGTCCGCGATAGTCATCGGCGGCGTAGTCGTTGTCTTGTCCGGTCTCGCGGACATGGCGACTGGCGGGACGAAAATCCTAGCCCCGCTGCGCAACGCCAGTTACGCGGTGCTGAGTGGCCACGTCATTCTGGATGCGCGGCGCGTTATCGGCCTGATGCCGGAAGCGTCGTCGTTCGGACCGCTCTGCATCACTTTTGCTGCGCTGATCTACTTTCTACCGTCGGTTCAGCCGCCGCCGCTGTCGCGATTGCTCTCGCTCGGACTGGTCGCGGCGCTTATGATTATGGGTGCGCTATCGATGTCATCGACAGCTTTCTTTGGCATTGTCGTATTCACTCTGGTGGCCGCGTTGAGCCAGTTGCGCCAAGCGATTGTTTCGCGGCGGAAACTGCGATGGAGAACGGTGTACGCTGGCGTCGTCTCATTTTCGGCGACCGCCTTCGTTGTCGCGCTGCTCGTGCTGTTCCAGTCGTCGCTCGTCAGCACCGTCACCCATTTCGTCAACACGCTGATTTTTGAAAAGGCGCAGAGTTCGTCCTTTGCCGATCGCAGTATGGCCAACGATCTCGCGTTCGATGTGTTCGCCAAGACCCGCGGCCTTGGCGTCGGCGTCGGCTCAATGAGCACGTCGAGCTGGGTCACGGCCGTGCTGAGCAATACCGGTTTCATCGGCGCGATGCTCATGGGCGGACTGCTCCTGCTGACTTTCGCGCGCCGTCCAACGAACGTCGTAGACGATGGATTGGTTACGGGTTTGAAGTTTGCGCTGCTGACCAATCTCGCGATGGCGGCCGTGGCGGCGCCAGCGCCGGATTTTGGCATGCTCGCCGCGGCGATGTTCGGCTCCATCGCTGGCTTGTCCGCCCGGGCGTCCGCGCAGCGCCTTCAGCCAGTTCAGGTTCGCGCGACCCCCGTCGCGCTCATGAGAGAGCCGTCGTGACGGCGCCGGGGCGAAAGGCCCGCCTCGTGTACGTCGTGCCGGGCCATGTCTTTGCGGGCGTCGAGCATGTTGTCCATGCTATCGCCAGCCAGTTGACGCGCGTGTTCGGCCACCTGCTGGACGTGCACGTACTCTATTTTTCCCGGTTCGCGGAAGTCGCGGAGGTCGAGCTTGGCTATACCGCGCATTTTTTAGACAATCTCCGGATGCGCGACGCGCTCGGCCCGCTGCGGCGTTTCTTCCGCGCGCTGACGCCTGACATTATAATCGTGGCACAATGCGAAATGACCGCGTTGTGTTTCCTCGCGACTGGTTTCAACAAGGCCGACGCCGTGTTCATTGTGCACTTGCATGGCAACCCGGTGGTCGAGCGGGCGACATCGTTACGAAGCCGAGTGCTGTTTGCGTTCTACGACCGCCTCGTGGCGCCCGCGCTGGCCGGTGTCTTGGCGGTGTCGGAGGATCTGGCGACCGAAGCGCGCAGTACCATCGCCGCAGGCCGGCCGGTTTACTTCGCGCCCAACCCTTTGCGGTCGTATCCTGGTGCGAACACGCATCGGTTGCCGGACGCATCGCACCGGTTCCTCAACGTTGCGCGTCTTAGCCGCCAGAAGGGGCAGGACATTCTGCTCCGCGCATTCCCGCGCGTGCGCGCCGCTTTGCCCGGCGCGACATTGGCTTTGGTCGGAGCCGGCCCTGACGAGGCCGCTCTCAAGGCGCTCGCAGGCGCGCTCGACCTCGAAGATTGCGTAACGTTTCACGGTCATCAGTCAGATCCTTCCACGTATTTCAAGGCGGCGACGTGTTTCGTCTTTCCGTCACGTTGGGAAGGGTTTGGCCTGGCTCTGGTCGAGGCGCTGAGTTTTGGTTTGCCAGTTGTCGCGTCTGCGTGTTCGTTCGGCCCTCGCGAGTTGATAACGGACGATCGCATTGGCTTTCTGGCGCCGGTGGGCGATGAGGCGGCGCTGGCCAGCGCGATGATCGAGGCGGCTCGCGCAGTAAGTGCATCGGACTCTATCGCGATGCGCCGCGCCGTCGCCGCGCGGTTCGCGCTTCCAAATGCAGCCGCCGCGCACTTTGACGCTATTCGCCAGTTGGCCAATAGAGGCGAGAAGATGGACCTGCTGACTACTAGAGAGGGCGCGTCCAACTGAACGTATATTTGTGACGGGCGTATGTTTGTCTGACGATGCGACGCTCTCGGCGAAATCCGCCTGACGAAGCATGTGCGCGAGTGTCGGCCTTGGCGCCCCATCATAGCGGCGTCACCGGCCAGATTGCTCACGGTACACCTGTCCACAGCCGATAAAAAATCCCCCAGCCTATTATCAGGTGGAAAATACTGGGGGCCCAAGATGAGCTTCCGTGTTGGCGAATGCGTATTGGGCTGCAGGTGCGCGGAGTGCGCCCGCGCATGCACCGTTGTGCGCGATGCCGCCGCTGGTGTCGGCCCGACCCAGTCACCTACAGTGCCACGGTCCTGCGCATCTCCTTCATGATGATCGGATTTCCCGCGAACAGGCGGTCGCGGCCGGTTGGATCCTGCGGGAACCTTCCTCTCCTTCACACGCGTTCCAGCAACGCGACAGTGCCCTGGCCACCATCAGCGCAGATGGAGACGATCGCACGCGCACCAGCTTGTCGCCAGCTCAGTTCCTTTGCTGCCTGACTGAGAATGCGGGCACCGGTAGCGGCGAACGGGTGGCCGATCGAAAGGGATCCGCCGTTGGGGTTCACGCGCTCCCACGGGAATACGCCGAGATCGACATCGACCCTCGCGCGCGCCTTGCGGTAGGCGGGATCGGAGGCGGCGCGAATGTTGGCGAGCACCTGCGCTGCAAAGGCCTCGTGGATTTCCCAGAGATCAATGTCGGCAAACGTGAGCCCGTGACGCGCAAGCAGCTGCGGGATCGCGCGCGCCGGGGCCATGAGGATGCCCTCCTCGCCGATGGCCGTCGCAGCGATCTGCCAGTCGATGAGCTTCACTGCCGGCGAAATGCCAAGTCGGGCAAAACCTTCGGCGTCGCCAACCCAGATGGACGCCGCGCCATCGGTGAGCGGGGAGGAGTTGCCGGCGGTGAGTGTGCCCTTGCCGCTGGTGCGATCGAAGGCAGGCGGCAGTGACGCCAGCTTCTCGAACGATGTGTCCCGGCGCGGAAAGGTGTCGTGATCTACGCCGTCGAATGGCAACACAAGGTCCGTGAAGAAGCCCGAGTCCTGGCCGGCGATGGCGCCCTGGTGGCTAAGAAGCGCGCGCTTATCCTGGTCTTCGCGGGAAATGCTGTAGTGTTGTGCGGTGTCTTCGGTGTGCTCCCCTTGGGAGCGGCTGCTCTGCTTGTTCGTCCAGCCACGAACGGGAAGGGCGAAGTCCGCAGCAGTGAGCTGGGTCAGCGCGGTCGCTGCGCCCATGGGATCCTTTGCAAACTGCGCCGCGATCGCGTCGGCCTTGGACTGTAGCAGTGCAAATGGCGCGTGACTCATGGTTTCGACACCTCCGACAAGCGCCAGATGCGCGCCGCCTCGCCCGATCATGCCGGCGGCCTGAACCGTGCCGACGAAACTCGAGGAGCACGCCAGGATCGTCGAGAAGGCCGGGATTTCCCGATCGAGGCCGGCTTCAAACACAAGCTCGCGCGCGATGTTGGAGACGAGCGGATCGGGGATGACCTGGCTCCACACGACGAAATCGGGGCGTGCGCGTTCGGCCATGGCGGCAGCGACCGGCCGGGACAGCTCCAGCGCGGTGCGCTTGCTGAACACGCCGCCCGCCTTGGCGAAGGGCGTACGCAGACCGGGCGCGATGTAGATGTCGGACATGGCATCCTCGACGGCGATGAGGTAGAGACAACGTGACCTACGTGAGCAGGCCGGCGCCAAAGCGCAACTATGCCTTGGTGTTAGCGATGGTCACCTCGCGGCCGGCTCATACTATGGTATAGGTGGCTTGGCGGACCCTGCGGTTGCAGAGATTGTCGGGCAATGAGCGGCAGTGCGACGATCCATGTCATCGACGACGACACATCGCTGCGAGAGGCGCTGGGCAGCCTGTTTCGCTCCACCGGACTGAACGCGCGCCTGTATGGATCGGCGACAGATTTCATGGCTGCGCCGCCACCGGATACGCCGGGCTGTCTGGTCGTGGATATTCGTCTGCCTGGTGTCAGCGGTCTCGATTTTCAGGAGCAACTCGCGGCCATCGGCGTCCGCCTTCCGATCATTCTCATGACGGGTCATGGCGATATCCCCATGTCGGTGCGCGCGATGAAGGCCGGCGCGGTCGACTTTCTCACCAAGCCCTTCCGTGATCAGGACATGCTTGACGCAGTGTCGCTGGCGATCACGCGCGATGGCGCGCGGCGGGAAGGCGAGGGCAGGATCGATGACCTGAAATCGAAGTTCACCACGCTGTCGCCGCGCGAGCGGGAAGTGATGGCGCTGGTCACCGCCGGAAAGATGAACAAGCAGGTGGCGGGCGATCTCTCGTTGAGCGAAATCACCGTGAAGATTCACCGCGGATCGGTGATGCGGAAGATGGGCGCTCGGTCGCTGGCCGATCTTGTCCGCATGGCCGAGGCCCTGGATTGGCGCCCCTAACACCTGAGTATGATTTCGCCGCCTGTCGAATGCCGTCATACTTTCGGTCTGCGCTGAGAGCATCAGAGTGCACACCTAGAAAGTGTTTGCGTGGCGCCAGAGCCCTTCATCTCGATTGTTGACGACGATGACTCGCTGCGGACGGCGCTCGTCTCTCTCATCCGGTCGCTTGGCTATGCCACGAAGGGCTTTGAGTCCGCTGAGGCGTTCCTCGCGGACACTGATGCACGAGGCTGCGCCTGCATCGTCACAGATATCCAGATGGCGGGTCTTTCAGGCATCCAGCTCAAAGAACGGCTGACGCAGGAAGGTGACCGCACACCGGTGATCATGATCACCGCGCGGTTGGAGGCCGGGCTTGAGGCGCAGGCCGTGGCGTCGGGTGCGTTCTGCTTTCTGCGCAAGCCGTTTGATGCCGCAACGCTCGTCTCCTGCCTCGCGCGCGCGGTCCACGACGTTCAGTCGCCCTAAACGTCAATGGCGCGGGGCTCTCAATCGGTGCATGCGATCATCGGCCGCCATGCTTGCGCGCGAAACGGCTCCGATGGTTTAGTCGCACTCAGTGTGGGCGCTCCGCCCCAGGCAGAACGACAGCTCTCGGCATGAACGCAGCGCGCGCTATTCGTCTTGGACGACTTGCCGCCCTCTGGGGGCTCGGCGCGGTGGCGCTGTTCGTGCTGGCGTGGACCTGCTCCAGCCTCGGTCTTGGCTTCGCTACGGCGTCGTTTCTGGCGCTCGTCGTGATCATCCTGTTGTCGTTGCTGGACAGTCTGATTTCGTCGTTCGTATTCTCGGTCGTCGCGGTAGCGTGTCTCAACTACTTCTTTGTTCCGCCCCTGCGCACATTTCACATCGCGTCGGGACAGGATGTGTCCGGGCTGGCGACCTTTCTGGTCGCGTCGCTCGCCATCACGACGCTTGTGCGTCGGATACGCCAGCTCGCCGACACCCGGCGCGCGCAAAGCCAGTTGCTCGATCTGACCCAGGACGCCATTTTCGTCCGCGGCGATGGCGACGTGATCACCTACTGGAATCACGGTGCGCAGGCGCTCTATGGTTGGACCCGGCACGAAGCCGTCGGAAAGATCGCGCATGATCTTTTGCGCACCGATTTTCCCGCGCCGCTCGCGGATATTACCCACGATCTTCTGGCCTCGGGCCGCTGGGAAGGTGAACTCGTTCACACCTCGCGGACCGGCGAGAGGATCATCGTATCAAGCCGCTGGTCGTTGCAACGCGACGAGGCTGGGCGCCCCGTCGCCACGCTTGAAACCAACACCGACGTCACCGATCGCCGGCACGCTGAGGAACGCCTTCGCGACATCGAAGGCGGCTACCTGACGGAAGCACAGAAGCTCAGCCTGACCGGCAGCTTCGGATGGAACGTGGAGAGCAGGGAAGTCTTCTGGTCCGAGGAGAGCTACCGGATATTCGGATATGACGGGACGGCGAGGCCGACGCTCGACACGATGCTCGCACGTGTCCATCCCGCTGACATCCAGGTGGTGCGCGAAGCCATCGATACCGCTGCGCGCACGCGCGCGCCGCTGGACTTCGAGCATCGTCTCGTTATGCCCGATGGCGCGATAAAACATCTGCATGTGCTCGCGCATCCGCTGGAGACGACGCCCCAGCAATTCGTCGGCGCGCTCATGGACGTCACCGCGCACCGGACCATTCAGGAAGAGCTGCGCTACAGCGAATACCGTTACCACAACCTGTTTCGCGCACTCGCCGCATCCTTCTGGGAAGTGGACTTCTCAGAAGCCTACCAGATCGCGCGCGTGCTCAGAAAGTCAGGTGTCATGGATCTCGCCCGCCATCTGGCCGAAAACCCTGCGGTGGTGCGTGACATGATGCGCGCGTCACGCGTGGTCGACGTCAACGAGCAGACGGTGGCGCTCTTCGGTCGCGGCGACAAGGCGGAGCTGCTTGTGGCGGTGGAGCCATTCTGGCCGGACGAAAGCACCGCCGTCTACGCGTCGAGCATGATTGCCGCGATCACGGGACAGCCGAGTTTTGCGACGGAGTGTCGCTTGAGAACTATAGATGGGCGCACTTTCGAGGCGCTGTTCACGGCATGCTTTCCACCGGAGAGCGTGGCGGACGGGCGCCTTCTGATCGGCGTGATCGACATCTCCGCGCGTGTGCGCGCCCAGGAAAAATTGCAACAGGTGCAGTCGGAGTTCGCGCACGCCGCGCGGGTGTCCATGCTCGGGGAGCTCACCGCGTCGATCGCCCATGAAGTCAATCAACCGCTGGCCGCCATCAACACCAATGCGTCGGCGGCCTTGCGCTGGCTGGATCGCGGCGAGCCGGATGTCGCGGAGGTGCGCACGCTCGCCGCGCGGATCATCGCGGACTCCGCACGCGCTTCATAGATCGTCGCCCGGGTCCGCAACATGGCCCTGCGGCGGGCGCCAGAAGGGGCTGCGCACCAGATCAACGACGTGATCGACGAGTCGATGATTTTCCTGCGCCACGAACTTCAGGCCCACAGTATTTCCCTTGCGCTCGATCTGGGGAGTGATCTGCCCCCGGTGTTTGTCGATCGTACGCAACTGCAACAGGTGATCGTCAACCTGGCGGTGAACGCGATGCAGGCGATGGCACACGTCGCATCGCGCCAGATGATCGTGCGAAGCGCCACGGCCGGCGAGACTGTGACGGTGGTGATCGAGGACACCGGCCCCGGCATTCCCGAAGATGTTGGCGGCCGCCTGTTCGAGAGTTTCTTCACGACCAAGGATATGGGCATGGGCATGGGCCTGCCGATCTGCCGGTCCATCATCGAAAGTCACGGCGGGCGCATCGACGCCACCAACCGCGCCGAAGGCGGCGCCCGCCTCACGGTGACGTTGCCGATCGCGACCCTCTGAGCGCACTCATACGAGTGTATGAGTCTCCTAACCACACGTAGAATGGGAAGCGGAGCGGGCTCGGCGCACACTTCACATCGGAGCCGGCGAAGACATCGCCGTCCGTGACGGGAGCGCCAAAGCCATGTCGGATGCTGCTTATCAGGCCGATCGCACCGCGCTGCTTTTCATCGACCCCTACAACGATTTTCTTTCCGAAGGCGGCAAGCTCTGGCCG
>JANNVF010000034.1:0-26311 GCA_031414315.1 Hyphomonadaceae bacterium
CGACCAGCGGGCGCAGCATCAAGGACATCGAGCGCGGCGGCGAAGTCACCATCCCGGTCGATGGCGTGCGCGAACCGTCGCTGCGGCGTTCGTCGGAGGGCGGCAAGCGCGAATACGTGCTGCCGGGCAACAAGGAATACGTCGAGGGCGACAGTATCCAGCGCCCGCCCCGCGGCGGCGGCTCCGGCAGCGAAGGCGCCGAGGACGGCGGCGGCGAGGACGAATTCCGCTTCGCGCTGTCGGACGAGGAATTTCTCGAGCTGTTTCTCGAAGATCTCGAACTGCCCGATCTCGCCAAGCGGCAGCTGAAGGGCGAAGGCATCCCGCAATGGCGCCGCGCGGGCTATTCCACGTCGGGCTCGCCGTCGAACATGTCGCTGTCGCGCACCATGCGCAATTCGCTGTCGCGCCGCATCGCGCTGCGCCGCCCGAAAGTGGAGGAGATCGCCGCGCTGCTGGAGGAAATCGCGGCGCTCGAAGAGAGCGGCGCCGATCCGGAGCGATTGGAAGCGGCGCGTGAGCAGCTGGCGAAACAGCAACGCCGCACCAAGCTCATTCCGTTCATCGATCCGCTGGACGTGCGCTACCGCCGGCTGGAATCGACGCCGAAACCCGTCGCACAGGCGGTGATGTTCTGCCTGATGGATGTGTCCGGCTCGATGAGCGAGCACATGAAGGATCTGGCGAAGCGTTTCTATTCCCTGCTCTATCTGTTCCTGAAGCGCCGCTACAAGCACGTCGAAGTCGTGTTCATCCGGCACACGCACGAAGCGGAAGAAGTGGACGAGCAGACGTTCTTCTACAGCCGCGAGACCGGCGGCACGGTGGTGTCCACCGCGCTTGAGGAAATGGCGTCCATCCTCGAAGAACGCTTCAAGCCAAGCGACTGGAACATCTACGCCGCGCAGGCGTCCGACGGCGACAACGCACCCAGTGACAACGCCAAGACCGCCGCGCTGCTGACCAGCACCATCCTGCCGTCGTGCCAGTACTACGCCTACCTTGAAGTCGGCGCCGATGATGACGTCCCCGCCGGGGGCGAGCGCCCCACGACGCTCTGGCGCACCTACGCCATCGTCAACGGACCCGACAGCCCCATCGCCATGCGCAAGGTCCGCCATCGCCGCGACATCTTCCCGGTGTTCCGTGAGCTGTTCCAGAAACGCGCCGACCAGTTGGCGGAGGCCTGATGTCGCTGAAGATCGCCCCCACGCGGACGCCTGATCCCAAGCTGCTGTTCACCGGCGGTGACTGGAATTTCGAGACGATCCAGCGCGTGTACGATGCGGTCGAGAAGATCGGCCTCGAAGAACTGAAGCTCGACGTCTACCGCAACCAGATCGAGGTGATCACCGCCGAGCAGATGCTCGATGCGTATTCCTCCGGCGGCATGCCGCTGTTCTACAAGCACTGGAGCTTCGGCAAGCACTTCGCGCGCGACGAGGCGATGTACCGGAAGGGCTACACGGGCCTGGCCTACGAGATCGTGATCAACTCCGATCCCTGCGTCGTCTACATCATGGAAGAAAACACGATCACCATGCAGACGCTGGTGATCGCGCACGCGGGCTTCGGCCACAACCACTTCTTCAAGAACAACTATTGCTTCAAGCAGTGGACGGACGCCTCCGGCATCCTCGACTATCTCGATTTCGCCAAGGCCTACATCGCGCAGTGCGAGGACCGCTACGGCCAGACGGCGGTGGAGCGGGTACTCGATTCCGCGCACGCGCTGCAGAGCCACGGCGTGCACCGCTTTCCGCGCAAGCGCATGCCGGACCTGCGCTCGGAACAGAAACGCGCCGAGGAACGCCGCGCCCACGGTGAGCGCATCTTCAACGATCTCTGGCGCACGGTGCCGACCAAGAAGAAGCGCACCCGCGACAAGGCCGAAGAGGAACGCCGCCGCGCGTTGCTCGGCCTGCCGGAAGAGAACCTGCTCTACTTTCTGGAAAAGACCGCGCCGCGCCTGCAGGGCTGGCAGCGCGAAATCCTGCGTATCGTGCGCAACGTCGCGCAATATTTCTATCCGCAGCGGCAGACGAAGATGATGAACGAAGGCTGCGCCACCTTCGTCCATCACCGCATCATGACGCGCCTGCACGAACAGGGGCGCATCGACGACGGCGCGTTCCTGGAGTTCCTGCACTCGCACACCGGCGTGGTATTCCAGCCGGGCTTCGACGACCGCCGCTATTCCGGCATCAACCCCTACGCGCTGGGCTTTGCGATGATGCAGGACATCGAGCGCATCGTGACCAACCCGACGGCCGAGGATCGTGAATGGTTGCCCGCCATCGCCGGCGTGGGTGACCCCTATACGGTGCTCAAAGACGTGTGGGCCAACTACCGCGACGAAAGTTTCGTCTCGCAGTTCCTGTCGCCGGCGCTGATCCGCAATTTCGGCCTGTTCAACGTGAAGGACGACGAAGACGAGCCGGAACTCAACGTCGCCCACATCCACAACGAGCGCGGCTACCGCGAAGTGCGCCGGGCACTGTCACGCCACTACGACGTGGCGCGGCGCGACCCCGACATCCAGGTCGTCGATGTGGATCTCGCCGGCGACCGTCGCCTCATTCTCCATCACCGCGTGCTCGACGGCGTGCTGCTGGAAGACAGCGAGACCGAACCCGTCCTGCAACACCTCGCCGACCTCTGGGGCTACGACGTGCTGCTGCTGGAAATGGACGAAGCGGAAGACGTGGTGATGAACGAACACACCGCGAAACCGCGCGGGACGTTCGGGTAGCGTCGCGCGAACGGCCTACTCCGCCCTCACCTGCCTGAGCGCGGAGTCCATGAGGTCCTGCATCTGCGTCTTGATCTGGCGGTCGCTGAACCGCAACTTGCCGCGCGTGAGATCGCCGCGCACCTTGCGAAAGACGGCGTCTTCGTCGTGCGCCGCGATGTCGGCGTTGACCATCTCCCGGGCGTAGGTGGCGGCCGCTTCGCCGGTCTTGCCGAGCAGGCCCGCAGCCCACAGGCCGAGCTGCCTGTCACGGCGCACCAGAGCCCTGAACCGCAACTCCTCGTTGATCGCGAACCTGGCTTCTTCAGCGCGTTCCCGTTCGTCGAATGCGTACACGTCTGGCCTCCCTGGACCGGCGCCCTGAAGGCGCCCTTGGCCTTGAGACTAGCGCCAATATCGGGCACGCGCATCTCACAAAAGCACGCCACGGGGCTTTGCCAC
Source organism: Hyphomonadaceae bacterium (assembly GCA_031414315.1). GTDB lineage: Bacteria > Pseudomonadota > Alphaproteobacteria > Caulobacterales > Aquidulcibacteraceae > VFBF01. Next base: position 3,194 of record JANNVF010000034.1, read on the forward strand.
TGTGTTTGGGTCGACGTTCTAGCGCGGGTGAAGCAGCTCTTCCGTCTGCTCGATTTCCGAGTGCAGTGCCGAGTGTCCGAGCGCCTGGAGCGAGCTGTCGATGCCCATCAGATGCGTGGCCAGCCGCTCCTTGAGCTCGCGCGGCACGCTGTCGTGTTCCGACATCCACTTGGCGACAATGTGGAGCCCGTAGGCGGCGTGCACCGCCAGGCGCTCCACGACTTCCTGCCGTTCCATTGCGGTCCTCCTGCGGGGCATATGAGGATTGCAGGGTGGCGCTCTGTCGCGTCCAGAGCAAGGCGCGGGCGACAGCCATCGGGAAGATGACGCCGGCGTCACCTGCTCTCGATCAGGAACCGCGTCGTAAACCGCAGCGCCGCGCCGGGCGCCAGCTCCACTACGCCGCTCCCCTCCCGGTTCACCGCATCCGGCGCAGCGCTCTGCGGCTCCAGACAGAAGTACCCCGCGCCCGCCGGCGTGAACACCTGCACGAAGCGCTGCGGCGGCGCGGTCTCGATGCGCAGCGTGTGCGTAGGCCACGCGATGTCCGCACGCCCATCCCAGCCCGCGAAGCAGTGATCGAGCGCGAGATCTGCGACCGAAGCGCCGGCCGCGAGCGCATCGACGACAGCGGTGTGCGCCGTACGCACGGGAATGCCGTCGTCGGTCGTCAGGACCTGCGCGCCGGTATGCAACTTCACTACCGCGCCCGCCGCCGGAAAGAACGGATGCAACCCGATCGACGCGGGCATCGGGCGGTCATCATCATTGGTCAGCGAGAACGCGACCTCCAGCCCCGACGCGGTCAGCGCAATCAACCGCTCCATGGTCACGCGCCACGGCCACGTCGCGTCAGCCGCGTGCACAAGCCGCAGCCGCGCCGATGACGCATTCAGCACCGCGCACGTCCACGCGCGCTGCCACCCGATCCCGTGCAGCGGATGTGGATGCTCGCCGAAATTGCGCGGCAGCGTGATCGTTTCGCCGCGCCAACGAAACCGTCCATCCGCGATGCGATTGACGTACGGCGCCATCGGAAACTCGGCGATCGCCAGCGGATCGGTCACGCGGAAGATGTCGCGCCCGTCATGGCGAAACGCCGCAATGGCGCCACCGATATCGGGCGCAATGTCCGCCTCAAGCGAATCACGTTTCAGCCGCACACGCATCGCGGCAGGATCACCCGCAGTGGGGGACTTGGGAAGGCGCCACAAGCGTTGACAACACGTTAACTGGTTCACCCCACGGTTCGGCTGTCCCGCCATCAAACCCATGCGATTCTCACCCGTCCTCCTCGCAATTCCGGCCGCCGCCCTTGCCTGGGCGCTGGCGGTCGGCGCGCTCGACGCCGCCTCTCCGGTGGTCATCGAGGGCGTCGGCAAGGAGGTACGCGAGGACATCGAGCGCATCCTGCCCGATCGTGATCCACCAGAGTCGCTGTTCGACGCCGAGCGTCTGTCAGAAGAAGCCGCCGAACGCACGCGCGCGTGGCTGCGTGCGGAAGGCTGGTACGCCGCCGAAGTGGCGCCGGAAGCGACCGAAACGCCGCTGGTCGCGAAGGTGCGCGTTACGCCCGGGGCGCGCTTTGCGTTCATCGCGCCGGAGCTTGCGTTCGATGGCGCGGCGCCCGACGCCGACTCGGCCGCAGCCGCGCGCGGTCCGCTGGCGCGTCTGCAGGCCGGCATGCCGGCGCGCGCGCTGGATGTGTTGAGCGCGGAGGCCGAAGCCGTCGCCAGCCTGCGCGAGAACGGCTACCCCGATGCGAAAGCCGGCGCCCGCCGCGTCGTGGTCGATCACGCGGCGGGCACGATGGCGGCGACATTCACGGTCAACGCCGGCGAGCGCGTGCGCCTGGGCAGCGTGCGCGTCGAGCCCGAGGGCATGTTGCGCCCGAGATTTGTCGATCGCCTGCCCGGCTGGGCGCGCGGCGATCACTACAAGCCCGAACTGCTGACGCAACTGCGCCGCGATCTCGCGTCCACCGGCGCCTTCTCCATTGTCACCACGACGCTGTCGCCAACCTCCGACGCCGATGGCGCGCGCGACGTGGTGGTGACGCTGGAAAAGGCCAAGCCCCGCGTGCTTGAACTCGGCGCCGGCTGGTCTACCACCGAGGGCTTCGGCATCGAGGCGGAATGGACCCGGCGCAACGTCTCGCGCCGCGCGGATTCGCTCGTGCTCAACGCCGTGCTGGGCGAACAGAAGCAAGGCCTCACCGGTGAACTCACGCGCCCCAACGCCATCGGCCCGGGCCGCGCGCTGCGCCTGTCCACCGGCATTTCCCACGACAACAGCGGCCCGTTCGATCGCACCGGCATTTCCGCGACCGCCGCCGTCGACGCCGCGCGGCGCCTGCGGTTTGCGCTGACGTACGGCGTTTCCGCATCGGCGGATTTCTATAGCCAGTCTGAAGGCGTGGAGAACGCTTACGTGCTGTCGGCGTTCGGCGACGTGCGCCGCGAAGTCACGGACTCACCGCTCGATGCACGACGCGGCTATCTGTTGCAGGCGCGGCTTGAACCGTCCGTCTCCACCGGCGACGCGACGGTAGCGTTCGCGCGCGCGACCGCACAGGCGCGCGTCTATCACACGCCCGGCGCCATGGAGCGCCTCACGCTGGCCGCGCGCACGCGCGTCGGCTGGATCGAGCCGCTCGGCGGCGAGGCCAGGGACCTGCCGCCGGATCGCCTGTTCTATGCCGGCGGCGGCGGTTCGGTGCGTGGCTATGATTTCAACTCCATCTATCCCGCGCAGATCCTGAAAATCGGCGGCGACCCTCCCGGTGGACGCGCGCTGCTGGAAGTGTCCGGCGAAGCGCGCGCGCGATTCACCGATCGCATCGGCGCGGTTGCGTTCGTCGACGGCGGCAACGCGTTCGATGATATTGGTGACGCCGCGGACCTGCGGTGGGGTATCGGCGCCGGCGTGCGCTATGATCTGGGGTTTGCACCGCTGCGCTTCGATGTCGCCGTGCCGCTCGATCCGCGGCCCAACGATGCGAAGGTCGCGTTCTACGTCAGCATCGGGCAGGCGTTTTGAGCGACACGCGCCCTCCCCGCAAACGTCGGCGTGTGCTGATCGCCTCCGTAGGCGCCGCCGCCGTCGCTGTCGGCGTGATCGCGTGGTCGTTCGGCCCGGGCGGACCGGTGCTGGTCTCGCATATCGCCGATGGCCGCTCCGTGTGGCGGCTCGGCAAGCTCGATCTTGAAGGCGTCAGCGGCGCTGGCCTCAGCGACCTGCGCGTCGCCCGCGCCACGCTGAGCGATGAGGACGGGGTTTGGGTGGAGGCCACCGATCTGTCGCTCGGCTGGGATCCGATCGCGCTCGCGACGGGCATCGCCACCATTCGCACTGCGTCAGCGGTCAACGTGCATATTCTGCGGCAACCCAAACTCACACCGCCAAAGCCGCCGGGTCGCCGCATCGACGTCGACCTCACCGGCCTCGCGGTCACGCGCCTCGACATCGACGAAGCGGTGCTGGGCGAGAAGGCGGCGTTCAAACTCGACGGCGGTCTCGCAGCACGCGGCGCGCGCGTCGATCGCGCTGTACTCAACGCGGTGCGTCTCGACGCGCCGGGGGACGCCTTGCACCTCGACCTCGAATACACCGAAACCATCCGCCTCAACGCGACGGTGGACGGCCCCGCCGACGGCTTCTTCGCCAGTGCTCTCAAGACCGACAAGCCCGTCACACTCGTCGCCAATGCCGGCGGAACCGAACAGACGGGCAGCGGCACGCTTGACGCCCGTGTCGGCCGTGCATCGCTCGCCAGCGGCGCCTTTGCCTGGTCACGCACCGAGTGGCGCGGCGGCGCCGACATCACCCTCACAACGGCGCCCGCGTTGACCGCAATCGCGGAAGCGCTGGGTGAAAGCCTGCGCATAGAGGGCGCAGGCGCCCGCGACACGACGCGCGCATTCACTGCCCGTCTTGCCGGACGCCACGTCGGTGTGGACGCGCGCGGCCGCCTCGGTGACGACTGGCTCCCCTCCGGCGCGACTGCCGTGGTCGCGCACGCGGACCGGCTGCAGGAGTTCGTGCCCGGCGTCGGCGCCGGCGGCGCACGGTTCGATGGCGCGCTCACCACCGCCGGGGGCATCACGACTCTCGAAGGCAAACTTGACGGCGTCGGCGTCGAAAGCGGCATCCTGCGCACGAGCTTTTCCGGTCCCGCGCGCGTGCGCCTCACCAACGCACTCGCCGACATTGAAGCGGACGTGACGCTCTCAGGCGCATCCGGCGCGCCGTCACTGACACGGCTTCTGCGCAACGGTCGGCTTTCGCTCGCCGGCCGGCTCGATCGCACCGCGCAACGCTTCGTCGTGCGTACCGCGCACCTGGTAAGCGCAAGCGCCGATGCCACCGGCGAGGGCACGCTGGGCAAGGGCGCGCCGGGGCTCACCGGGCGCTGGCGCGTCACGCAGCTCTCCGCCGCCGACCCGCACATTGGCGGCGCCGCCAACGGATCGTGGACATTCAACGGCGGCTTCGACGCCGCGCCGTTCCTCCTTGCAGCGCAAGGCGCGGCCAGCCGAATCACCACAACCTTGCAACCCCTCCACCAGCTGCTGGGCGCGGCGCCGCGCATCGACGCTGTTTTCGCGATTGTGCATGGCGACGTGACCGTGCGTCGCCTCATCGTGACCGCCCCGAAACTGCGCCTCGGCGCCACGGGAACATTCAAAGACAGCGTTGCCGCAATCGCTTTCGAAGCGTCGGCGCAGGGACCGGTGCACGTGGGCGCGGCGCAGTTCAACGGTGTCGCCGACGTGAGCGGCACGATGCGCGGGCGTCTCGACAACCCAGCGGTCACCGCCGAGGCGCGCATGAGCCGGCTCGACATCGCCGGTCTCGCGGTGGAGCGCCCCGTCGTCACGCTCTCGTTTGCACCGACACGCGGGCGACGGGAGGGTCGCATCGATGTGGTGGGCGAAGTCTCCGGCGCACGCGCGACGGGTGAAGCCAAACTCAGCGCCGACGACAACGGCCTGACGCTCTCCGATCTCGCCGTCAGCGCGGCTGGCGTCACCGCGCGCGGCGACGCGGCGTTCACGCGCGCGGGCCCATCGTTCCGTGTCAGCTATGCCGGCAGCGTGGACAGACTGGCGGCGCCCCTCACCGGTCTCATAACGGGCACGGCGACACTGCGGCCCGCGTCGCACGGCGAACCGCTGCTCGAGGCGGACGCGCATCTGCAGCGAGGCCGCATCGGCGCCCTCGCCTTCTCGCGCCTTGATGCGGCCGTTTCCGGCCCGCTCGATGCGCTGTCGTTACGCGCAGGCGTGCGCGGTGCGGCATCCGGTGAATCGGTGGCGTTCGACGCCACCGGAACCATCGCGCGCGACGCCGACGTGACGCGCATCCGGCTGGAAGGCGCCGGGACCGTTGCGCAAACGGCGGTCTCGACCCGCGGTCCCGTGGACATCCGCCTCGCGGAGAATTCGGTGTCGGGGCATGGCGCGTTCGCGCTGGGCGACGGCGCAGCGACGTTCGATCTGACCGACGCGCGCGCGCGGCTGTCGTTGTCGGCGAAACTCGACAACGCGCCCATCGCACCGATCTTCGCACTGCTGGGTGAGCGCGCGACGGGCCGCGCCAGTGGCACGCTGTCGGCGTCCGGCAACGGATCGCTCGACGCCGAGATCGACATGGCGGTGACGGATGCGTTGTTTGCGCGGCGCGCGCGCGATCCGTTGTCGATGAAACTCACTGGCCGCATCACCGACGGCGTGATGACGCTGCATGCCGACGCCACATCGCGCAACGGGCTCGACGCAGCCCTTGACGCCCGCGCGCCGGTGACGGCGCAGGCGCGGCCACTGCACATTGCGCTGGCGGGAGAAGGCAAGGCGACGTGGCGCGCGAAAGGTCCCGCGGATGCGCTGTGGGGGCTCGTCGGCTCGCTCGATCAGGCGGTGAGCGGCAACGTCGATGGCGAAGGCACGCTGCAGTTTGCGGTCGGACGGCTGTCCGGCGCAGGCGGGCTGACGCTCACGCAAGGGAGTTTCTCCGACAAGCAGACCGGCGTCGAGCTGCGCGACATCAGCGCGCGCGTGCGCTTCGACGACGATGCGGCGCGGCTGGAACAGTTTTCCGCGCGCGATGCGCGGGGCGGTACGCTGACCGGCACGGGCGCCGCGCAGGGCCTGAAGGACGGGCACATCGAGCTTGTCGCCCACGAGATGCAACTGCTTGGCCGTCCCGATGCGCGCGCCATCGGCAGCGGGCCGCTGTCGCTGAAGTGGACACAAAGCGGCGCGACGCTGAGCGGTGATCTGCAACTGTCGCAGGCGATGCTGGCGCCGCCACGGCCCGGTGAGAGCATTCCCATCCTCGACGTCATCGAGATCAACCGGCCGGAATCGTTGCTGGTCGACGCCGAAAAGCCGAGCGTCCTGCTGCCGAACGTGACGCTCGATGTGCGCGTGCGGGCGCCAGGGCGCGTGTTCCTGCGTGGACGTGGACTTGATTCCGAATGGGCGCTCGACATGCGCGTCGCCGGCGCCGCAGACGCGCCGAAGGTGTACGGCCAGGCGCGGCTGGTGCGCGGGCGCTTCACGCTAGCGGGGCGACCGTTCGAGGCCGAGCGCGGGCTGATCCGCTTCAATGGCGCGCCGGAGGAGGCGTTGATCGATCTCGTTGCGGAACTCAGCTCGCCCGATCTCACGGTGCGCGTGGCGCTGAGCGGCGCGGTGAGTGATCCTGACATCGAACTCTCCTCAACGCCGTCGCTGCCGGAAGACGAGATCCTGCCGCAAGCGTTGTTCGGGCGCGCGGCGGAAGATCTTTCCGCACTGGAGGCCGCGCAGCTTGCGGCGAGCCTGGCGGAGCTGGCCGGGCAGTCCTCGCTCAATCTCGCGGGCGCGGCGCGCGATCTGGTCGGGCTCGACCGGTTCGACGTGCGCGAATCGGGGGACGGGTTGCGGGTCGCGGGCGGCAAGTACCTGACGCGCGACGTGTATCTGGAAGTGGCGCGCACCGGCATCGGCGAGACCGAGACGCAGGTGGAATGGCGCGTGCGGCCACAACTGTACCTGATCTCGGCGTTCGAACCGAATGGCGACCGCCGGCTTTCCGTGCGCTGGCGGCGGGAGTATTAGGCGCACGAGGAGATCGCTGTGATGAAGCTCTACCATTGCGCCAACGCCCGTTCGCTGCGTCCGCTCTGGGCGCTGGAGGAGCTGGGGCTCGACTACGAGCTGGAGCTGCTGCCGTTTCCGCCGCGCGTGTTCCAGAAAGAGTATCTGGCGATCAATCCGCTGGGCACGATCCCCTTCTTCGTCGATGGCGATGCGAAGATGACGGAATCCTCCGGCATCTGCGCGTATCTGGTCGAGAAATACGGGCCCACGCCGCTGCGCGTGACGCCGGATGAGGCGGACTATGCGACGTATCTCAACTGGCTGTTCTTCAGCGATGCGACGCTGACGTTCCCGCTGACGCTGGTGCTGCGCTACACGCAGCTGGAGCCACCGGAGCGCCGCCTGCCGCAAGCGGCGGCGGACTATGGCAAATGGTTTCTCGGGCGCCTGCGCGCACTTGAAAGCGCGCTGGAGACCCGCGAATTTCTCGCCGCCGGCCGCTTCACCATCGCCGACATCTGCATCGCGTACGCGCTGCACCTCGCCGATACGCTGCCGCCGCTGAAGGATCAGATCACGCCGCGGTCGCGTGCGTATCTGGAACGGATGCGCGCGCGACCCGCGTTCCTGCGTGCGATGGAAAAGCAGAAGGGCTAGGCCAACAGCCCGCGCGCTCTCACGAGCGCCTCGACGCCGCGATCCAGCGTGTCGTCGCGCTTGGCAAAGCAAAGCCGCGTGAAGCGCGTCTCCGCCGCATCTTCGTAGAACGCCGACAGCGGGATGGTGGCGACGCCAGCGTTCCTCACCGCATGCAGCGCGAACGCGGCGTCATCGAGCGCGATGCCGGACGCCGGCAGGTCGATGTTGAGGAAGTAGGTGCCGGCGCACGGCGTGGTGACGAAGCCCTCCTGATGCAGCGCCTGGGTGATGCGGTCGCGCGAGCGGGTGAAATCGCTTCGCATCGCATCGAAGTGCGCGACGTCCTTGCCCATTCCATATGCCACGCCCGTTTGCAGGTTCGGCGGCGTGGTGAAGGTCAGAAACTGGTGCGCCCTGGCGACGGCTTCGGTCAACGGCGGCGCGGCGCAGACCATGCCGACCTTCCAGCCGGTCATGGCGACCATCTTGCCGGCGGAGCCGATCTTGATCGTGCGCGCGCGCATGCCGGGCGCCGACAGCATCGACACGTGCGCTGCGCCATCGAACACCAGATGCTCCCATACCTCGTCGCTGATCGCGATCACGTCGTGCTGCACGCAGCGCGCCGCGATCATCGCCAGCGCGTCGGCGCCGAGCAGGCTCGCGGTGGGATTGAGTGGCGTGTTGAGCACGACGGCGCGGGTGCGCGCGTTGAACGCCGCGTCGAGCTCAGCTTCCGGGATGGTCCAGTGCGGTGGCTCCAGCCGCACGAAGCGGGGCGTGCCGCCGGCGCGGCGCACGAGCGGCGCGTAGGCATCGTAGGTCGGCGCGAACAGCACGACTTCATCGCCCGGCGACAGCACCGCGAGCAACGCGGCCGCGATCGCCTCCGTCGCGCCCGAGGTGATGGTGACTTCGGTTTTCCAGTCGAGGGCGACACCCTGCAAGCGGCCGTAGTGTTCGGCCACCGCCTCGCGCAGCGCCGGCAGGCCGCGCATCGGCGGATACTGGTTGGGGCCATCGAGAAGCGCTTTCGCGGCGACCTCGCGCACGTCGCGGGGGCCATCGTCTTCCGGAAACCCCTGCCCCAGATTGATCGCGCCGAGATCGCGCGCGAGGCCCGACATGACATCGAAGATCGTCGTCGGGAGCGCGGCGTAGACCGGGTTCATTTTCGCCAGGCTTTGTACCAGTCGACGAAACGCTGCACGCCGTCGTCGAGCGTCGTGCAGGGCGCAAAGCCGAAGCGCACGCTGGCGCGGGAGTGATCGGCGAACGTTACCGTCACATCGCCGGGCTGCGGCGGCGCGAGCGTGGTCTTCGCGCGCACGCCGGTGGCGCGCTCGACGGCGGCGACCAGCTCCAGCACCGTCGACGGTTTCGAGTTACCGAGATTGTAGATGTCGTGCGGCGGCTTTCCTTCCGGCGGCGCATCGACGATGCGCGCCACAGCCGCCGACACATCGTCGATATAGGTGAAATCCCGCGCCAGCTTGCCGTCGCCGTAGAGCGTGATTTCCTCGCCCTTCAGCATCTTCTCGGTGAAGCTGTAGTAGGCCATGTCGGGGCGACCCCACGGACCATACACAGTGAAGAAGCGCAGGCCCGTCTGCGGAATGCCGTAGAGCCGCGCGTAGGTTTCGCTCATCAGCTCGCACGAGCGCTTGGTGGCGGCGTAGAGCGAGGCAGGCTGATCGCAGCGATCATCCTCGCGGAACGGGCCGTCGACGCGGTCGCCGTACACCGACGAGGACGACGCATAGACAAGATGCTTCAGGCGCGGCGCGGCGCGGGCGTATTCGAGCACGCTCAGGTGCCCCAGCCCGTTGGCGCGCTCGTACTCGAACGGCGCCTCGATGGAATGGCGCACGCCCGCCTGCGCGGCGAGATGGACGATGCCGGTCACCTCCGCCGCCGGCAGCGCCCGCTCCAGCATGCCCGGATTGGCGATGTCGGCCATGACCATCCGGAAGCCGTCGAAGTCAGCCAGCTGCTTCAGCCGGTCGAGCTTCAGCGCGGGGGAATAGTACGGGTTGAGGCTGTCCACGCCGACCACCGCCGCGCCGCTTTCCAGCAGCCGGCGCGTGACGTGATATCCGATGAACCCGGCGGCTCCGGTAACGAGCAACATGCGACTGGGACCGTAGGCGGGCGGCAAGCGGTGTCAATCGGAGGGCGACGGGGCGCATCCGACACATCCGCCGCGTTGTGATCCGGGCTCCAAGGCTCTATTTCAGGGGCCATGACCAGCCCCAACGCCACGATCCGTATCGGCGATCTCCAGATCGGCAACGACCGTCCGCTCGTCTTCCTCGCCGGCCCCTGCGCCATGGAGAGCCGCGAACACGCCCTGGAGACCGCCGAGTTCCTCAAGGGCCTCTTCGCCAAGGCCGGCGCGGGCTTCATCTACAAGACGAGCTTCGACAAGGCCAACCGCTCCAGCCTCTCCGGCAAGCGCGGCGCGGGCCTCGCTTATGCCGGCCCTGTGTTCGAGGAAATCCGCGGCAAGCTGGGCATTCCGGTCATCACCGACGTCCACCTGCCCGATCAGTGCGCCGACGTGGCCTCGGTGGTCGATGTGCTCCAGATCCCGGCCTATCTGTGCCGCCAGACTGACCTGCTGATCGCCGCCGCCGAGACGGGCCGCGCGATCAACGTGAAGAAGGGCCAGTTCCTGGCCCCGTGGGACATGAAGAACGTGCTCGCCAAAGTGACCGAAAGCGGGAACCCGAACGTGATGAGCTGCGAACGCGGCGTAACCTTCGGCTACAACACCCTCGTCTCCGACATGCGCTCGCTGCCGATCCTGAAGAGCTTCGGCGCGCCGGTGGTGTTCGACGCGACCCATTCGGTGCAGCAGCCCGGCGGCAAGGGCGATAGCTCGGGTGGCGAGCGCCAGTTCGTGCCGGTGCTGGCGCGCGCGGCGGTGTCGATCGGCGTGGCGGCAGTGTTCATCGAGACGCATCCCGATCCCGACAAGGCGCCGTCAGATGGGCCGAACATGGTCCCGTTCGCGGAACTGCCGGCGCTGGTGGAGACGCTGATGGCGTTTGACGCACTCGCGAAATCGCGCCCGACCTGAGATGCGCGTCCTGCATGTGATGGCCGGCGCCGACGCGGGCGGCGCCGAAACGATGATGCTCGATGGCACGCTTGCGCTGGCCGAGGCCGGCGTCGCGCAACACGTCATCACCCGCGCCGCGCCCGACCGGATCGCGGCCTTGCGCGCCACCGGCGTGCCGGTGGACGAGGCGTCGTTCGACAAGATCTTTCGCCTGCCGACGATGTTGAAGATCAAGAGCGCGATCGCGCGTTTCGAACCGGACGTGCTGCACTACTGGATGGGCCGCGCCGGCATGTTCGCGCCAGCTGCGCAGCGCGACAGAAGCCTTGGCTGGTATGGCGGCTACTACAAGCTCTCGCGCTTCAGGAACTGCGCGTGGCAGGCGGGCGTGACCAGCGACATCGCGCGCCACATCGTCGAGCAGGGCGCGCCAGCCGATCGCGTCAGCACGCGCCACACCTTCGCCGCCATCTATGACGCGCCGCCGGGGGCGCGCGCCACTCTGGACACGCCAGAGGGTGCGCCGGTGGTGCTCGCGCTGGCGCGACTGCACTGGAAGAAGGGCATCGACACGCTGCTCGACGCGCTCGCGGACCTTCCCGGCGTCTACGGGTGGATTGCTGGATCGGGGCCGCTGGAAGCGGAGCTGAAGGCGCGCGCGGAAAAGCTGGGACTCAACGATCGTGTGCGGTGGCTCGGCTGGCGCAACGATCGCGCGGCACTGCTCGGCGCCTGCGATGTGGTGGCGTTTCCCTCCCGCTACGAACCGTTCGGTACGGTGACGGTGGAGGCATGGGCGGCCAGCAAGCCGCTGGTGGTCGCCGACGCCGCGGGCCCGAAGGCGACGGTGAAGAACGAAGTGGACGCGCTGCTGGTCCCCAAGGACGACCTGACGGCGCTGCGCGCCGCGTTGTCCCGCGTGCTGGAGGATGCGGATTTGCGGCAAACGCTGGTCGCCAACGGACTGCGCGCCTACGAAGCCGGCTTCACCAAACAGGCGTTCGTGCGGTCTGCGATGGCGCTCTACGAAAAGATCCGCGCGGCGAACGCCTGATCAGCCCGGCCGGATCGAGGCGAAGAAGTCGGCGTTGTGGGCCGTGGCCTCCGTCTCCAGCACGCCAAGCTCCACCTCGACGCCGACGCCCCGGAGCCGCGAGATGCCGACGCCAGCCGCGAACGGATGCGGATCGAACACCGCCACCACCACCCGCACGACGCGGGCGCCGCCGAGCAGCTCCGAACAGCTCACGCCGCCGGCGGATCGCTTCGCGCATGGCTCCAGCGTCACGTAGGCCGTGGCGCCCCGCGCGTCCTCGCCGGCGATGAGCAGCGCCACCTCCTCCGCGTGCGGACGACCGCCCTCGCCCGTGGCGCCTTCGCCGATGATCGCACCGTCCTTGACCAGCACGCAGCCGACCGACGGATTCGAGCCCGTCTTGCCCTTGCTTGCCGCAGCGAGATCGAGCGCGCGGCGCATGTACTCTTCGTCGGTCATGGCAGCGCCGGGAGGTCGGTGGCGCGGGCCTCGTCGAGATAACGGGCGGCGCGAACGCGGAGATCGGCGTCGAGATCAAGCAGCAACGGATTGCCGGTGGGAATTTCGACGGCGACGATCTGGTCGTCCGGCACACCGAACAGCAGCTTCACGATCGCCCGCAGCGAATTACCGTGCGCGGCGACGATCAGGTTTTTCCCGGCCCTGAGATCCGCTGCGACCGTGCTCTCCCAGTACGGCGTCACCCGGACGAGAGTGTCCTTCAGGGACTCTGTCATCGGAATGGTGACTCCGGCGTAGCGGCGGTCGGCCGCGAAATCCCACTGCCCGCCAGGCGCCATGGGCGGCGGCGGCACGTCATACGAGCGTCGCCAGATCAGCACCTGGTCGGCGCCGTGCCTGGCGGCGGTCTCGGCCTTGTCCAGCCCGGTGAGCCCGCCGTAGTGGCGCTCGTTCAGCCGCCAGTCCTTCACCACCGGCAGCCAGGCCTGCTTCATGGTCTCGATGGCGATCTGTCCGGTGCGGATCGCCCGGGTCTGGACCGAGGTATAGAGCCGGTCGAACGCCACGCCCGAGGCGCCCAGCAGCGCGCCCGATTGCCGCGCCTGCGCCTCACCCGTCTCCGTCAGGTCCACATCGACCCAGCCCGTGAAGCGGTTCTCGAGGTTCCACTGGCTCTGGCCGTGGCGGAGCAAAGCAAGATGCGGCATCGACGATCCCTTGAAGCGTTAACGGCGCCCATAGCGCGCCCGCCCGCCTCCGTCGAGGGAACTGCGCGGCAGTTGGCGTCGTTGCTCGACTTGGCCGTCGCGTCTAGAACCGGGCCTCTCACACGCAGGACATCCATGTTTCCCAAGCCGGCGACCGAACTCGCATCCAACTCCCTTGCCTTCGAGACAACGCCGCTGGTGAAAGCCACGGGCTTTCGCGAGTACGACGCGCGGTGGTGGTTCGGCGCGCCGGGCTCGTCCAAGGCGCCGGAGCTGAACGCGCTGGGCGTGGAGGCCCTGGGGCTTGGCCTCGCCACCCTGCTGCACAAGCTTGGCGTGCAGCCGAAGATCGTCGTTGGCCACGACTACCGGTCGTATTCGCTCTCGATCAAACAGGCGCTGACGCTGGGACTGATCCAGGGCGGCTGCGAGGTGATCGACATCGGCCTCGCGCTGTCTCCGACGGCCTACTTCGCGCAGTTCGCGCTCGACGCGCCGGCGGTGGCGATGGTGACCGCCTCGCACAACGAGAACGGCTGGACCGGCGTGAAGATGGGCGCCGCGCGTCCGCTGACCTTCGGTCCCGACGAGATGGGCCAGCTGAAGGACATCGTGCTCGGCGCCCTGTTTCAGCCGCGTCCGGGCGGCTCCTTGTCCCGCGTTGCCGACATGCGCGAGCGCTATATCGCCGACATCGCGTCGAAACTGAAACTGTCGCGCCCGATCCGGGTGGTGGCGGCGTGCGGTAATGGCACCGCCGGCGCCTTCGCACCGGACGCCCTGCGCCGGATGGGCGCGGATGTGGTCGAAGTGGATTGCGAACTCGACTGGCGCTTTCCGAACTACAACGCCAACCCCGAAGACACCGAAATGCTGCACGCGATGGCCGACGCCGTGCGCTCGAACGGCGCGGAGCTGGCTCTGGGCTTCGATGGCGACGGTGACCGCTGCGGCGTTGTCGATGATGAAGGCGAGGAAATCTTCGCCGACAAGGTGGGACTGATGCTGGCGCGCGATCTCTCCGCGCATCACGCCAACGCCATTTTCGTCGTCGACGTGAAATCCACCGGCCTCTACGCCATCGATCCCGTGCTGAAGGCGAACGGCGCGAAAGTGGATTACTGGAAGACCGGTCACTCCTACATCAAGCGCCGCACCAACGAACTCGGCGCGCTGGCGGGCTTTGAGAAATCCGGCCACTTCTTCTTCCGCGAACCGCTGGGCTACGGCTACGACGACGGCATCGTGGCCGCCGCCGCAGTGCTCGCGATGCTTGATCGCAACACCGGCAAGAAGCTGTCCGACATGCGCAAGGCGCTGCCGGTGTCGTTCACATCGCTGACCATGTCCCCGCACTGCGATGACGAGAAGAAGTATGGGATTGTCGAGAAGGTCGTCGCCGACTACACGAAGCTCGCCAAGGACGGCGGCAGGATCCTTGGCCGGTCCATCCGCGACGTGAACACCGTCAACGGCGCCCGCGTGACGCTGGAGGACGGGTCGTGGGTGCTGGTGCGCGCGTCGTCGAACAAGCCGGAACTTGTCGTCGTTGTGGAAAGCATGACGAGCAACGACGACATGAAGGCCCTCTTCCGCGATGAAGTGAAGCCGCGGCTCGCCGCGTTCGCCGACGTCGGCGCCTACAATCAGGAGATCTGAGTCATGCGTGTGACCATGATCGGCACCGGCTATGTCGGGCTCGTTTCCGGCGCGTGCTTCGCGGACTTCGGCCACGACGTGACCTGCGTGGACAAGGACGCCGCCAAAATCGAGCTCTTGAAGCAGGGCAAGATGCCGATCTTCGAGCCGGGCCTCGAAGACATCGTCGAAAACAACGTGCGCGAAGGCCGTCTGCACTTCACCACTGACCCGAAGGAGGCGCTGCGCAACGCCGACGCCGTGTTCATCGCAGTCGGCACGCCGTCGCGGCGCGGGGACGGTCACGCCGACCTCACCTACGTGTTCGACGCCGCCGAAGAGATCGCCGATCTCATGCAGGGCTACACAGTGGTGGTGACCAAGTCGACGGTGCCGGTCGGCACCGGCGACGAGGTGGAGGCGCGTATCCGCAAGCGGAGGCCCGACGCAGAGTTCGCGGTGGTGTCGAACCCGGAATTCCTTCGTGAAGGCGCAGCCATCGCCGATTTCAAACGGCCCGATCGTGTGGTTGTGGGCGGCGCCCACGACGCCCGCGCGCGCAAGGTCGTCGAGGAACTCTACCGCCCGCTCTATCTCAACGAGACGCCGATCATCTTCACCGAGCGGCGCACATCGGAGCTGATCAAGTATGCGGCGAATGCGTTTCTCGCGCTGAAGATCACCTACATCAACGAAATGGCCGACCTCTGCGAGAAGGTCGGCGCCAACGTGCAGGAAGTGGCGCGCGGCATCGGGCTCGACAATCGCATCGGATCGAAATTCCTGAACGCGGGCCCCGGTTATGGCGGGTCGTGTTTTCCAAAGGATACGCTGGCGCTGGTGCGCACCGCGCAGGAGGCCGGCGCACCGATCCAGCTTGTGGAGACCACCGTCGCCATCAATGACGCCCGCAAACGCGCGCTGGCCGACCGTATCGTCGCCATCGCCGGTGGCGACCTGCAAGGCAAGACGCTCGCCATGCTGGGCCTTACGTTCAAGCCAAACACCGACGACCTGCGCGATGCGCCCGCGCTCGATATCGTGCCTGCGCTGCAGAAGGCCGGCGCGCGGGTGCAGGCGTTCGATCCCGAAGGCATGCACGAGGCGGCGAAACTCCTCACCGACGTGACGTTCTGCAAGAATCCCTACGAGTGCGTGCAGGACGCCGACATCGTCACCATCGTCACCGAGTGGGACCAGTTCCGCGCGCTCGACCTGAAACGCATGAAGGCGGCGATGAAGACGCCGCTCATCGTCGATCTCCGCAACGTCTATCGCCCCGACGAAATGCGCGAGCATGGCTTCACCTACGTCAGCATAGGTCGCCCGTGAGCCCTCCAGCGAACACCATCGTTCCAGCCATCCTGTGCGGCGGCGCGGGCACGCGGCTGTGGCCGCTGTCACGCTCGACGCGCCCCAAGCAGTTCCATGCGCTCACGTCGAGTGAGACACTGCTCGCGGAAACCATCGCGCGCGGTGCGCTGGCGCCGAACGCCGTTGCAGCTGTGTTGATCGCTGGCGAGAGCATGCGCGATCTGGTTGTGGCGGAGGCGCCCGTGGACGCCCACATTGTGCTGGAGCCGTCCGGCCGCAACACAGCGCCGGCCGCAGCACTCGCCGCACTCGCCGCGCTGGAGACCGAGCCCGATCCCATCGTGCTGATGTTGCCATCGGACCATCACGTCGGTGACGACAAGTCGTTTGCCGCTGCGGTGGCGGCCGGCGCCGTGCTCGCAGCGGACGACCGCATCGTCACCTTCGGCGTGAAGCCGAACGAGGCCCACACCGGCTACGGCTACATCACCGCCGGCGCGCCGCTGGGCGATGGTTTTGAAGTCGCGAAGTTCGTGGAAAAGCCGAATCTCGACGCTGCGCGTGTGCTGGTCGAGAGCGGCGCCAGCTTCTGGAACTCCGGCATCTACATGTTCCGCGCGCGCTTCTACCTCGACGAACTCGGCCGCCTCGCGCCTGAGATGCGCGAAGCCGTCCAGCACGCATGGCGTGATGGCGCCACGGCGCGCAGCGTACGCACGCTGGGTCTCGCGGCCTGGGAAAAGTGCCCGTCGGATTCGATCGACTATGCGGTCGCGGAAAAGACCGATCGCTGCGCCATGATCCCGGTGGACATGGCCTGGAGTGACGTGGGTTCCTGGGGCGCCCTGCACGACATCGCCGAATCCGAAGACGATGGCAACGTCACCAGCGGCGACGTGGTGATCGTGGAGTCACGCGGCAACTACGTGCGCGCGGAGAGCCGGCTCGTGGCGCTTGTCGGCGTGGAGGATCTGGTTGTGGTGGAGACCGCCGACGCGGTCGTCGTGCTTCCGCGCTCGCGCGCGCAGGACGTGAAGGCCATCGTCGAGATGCTCAAGAAGCGTGGCCGCAACGAATTGCTCTAGGCCGCGACCGCCGCCTGACGCACGGCCTGGACGATCTCGGCCACGACCTGACGCACGGCGCCTTCGTCCTCGCCCTCGGCCATCACCCGCACCAGCGGCTCGGTCCCGGACGGACGCACGACGACTCGACCTGTTGTGCCGAGGCGTTTCTCGGCCGCCTTGATCGCCGCGCGCACGGCGTCGGTGTCCATGGGCTTGGCGCCTACCTCGATCTTCACGTTCTCCAGCACTTGTGGGGCCGGTTCGAACAGATGGCACACCTCGGAGACCGGCTTGCCCTCCGCCACCAGCACCGCCAGCACCTGCAGCGCCGCGATCAGGCCGTCGCCGGTGGTGGAGAAATCCGAAAGAATGATGTGGCCCGACTGCTCGCCGCCGACGTTGTAGCCCTTCGCGCGCATCGCCTCGACGACGTAGCGATCGCCCACCTTGGTGCGTTCGAGCTTCAGCGACAGCGTCTTCAGGTACCGTTCAAGGCCGAGGTTCGACATGATCGTGGACACGATGCCGGGTTGCGTGAGCGTGCCGGCGTTCTTCCACGACGTCGCCACCAGCGCCATCAGCTGATCACCGTCGATGACGTTGCCGCGCTCATCCACCAGCACCACGCGATCGGCATCGCCATCCAGTGCAATGCCGATGTCGGCGCGATACTTCAGCACCGCATCGCGCAGCGCGCGGGTGTCGGTGGAGCCCACTTCCTGATTGATGTTGAAGCCGTTCGGATCGACGCCGACAGTGAACACCTCCGCGCCAAGTTCGAACAGCGCTTCAGGCGCTACCTTGTAGGCCGCGCCATTGGCGCAATCGACGACGATCCGCAATCCGGTGAGGCGGAGACCGCGCGGAAACGTCGCCTTGGCGATCTCGATGTAACGCGCCTGCGCATCGTCGATACGTTTGGCGCGACCGAGCGACTCCGGTTCCGACAGTCCCTCGTCGAGCGGCAGGCCCATCATCATCTCGATTTCCGTCTCGGCCATGTCGGAGAGCTTGTAGCCGTCCGGCCCGAACAGCTTGATGCCGTTGTCGGTGAACTTGTTGTGCGATGCAGAGATCATGACACCAAGATCGGCGCGCAAGGACCGCGTGAGCATCGCCACGGCGGGGGTCGGTACGGGACCAAAGAGAACAACGTCCATGCCAACCGAGGTGAACCCCGCCGTCAGCGCCGGCTCGATCATGTAGCCCGACAGCCGGGTGTCCTTGCCGATCACCACGGAATGGCGCCGGTCTCCGCCATTGCGGAACCGCTTGCCGGCGGCCATGCCGACGCGCAGCGCCACTTCGGGCGTCATGGGAAAGCGGTTGGCGGTGCCGCGAATGCCGTCCGTACCGAAATAACCGCGCGTCATGGCCGCTCTTTGTCCTTGTTCAGCCGCTAGCTTCTAGCGGCTCGGCGCACCCAAATCCATGGGTCGCGCTGCCGGAACTTCACCAGCTCGATTGTAGAAGACAGTAAGATCATTTCATTCGCTATCCAGCACGAGTGTTGGCATAGCCTCATCACGAAAAGTGACCGCTGGTTACTTGATCAATACTCAAGACACGGGAAGCGCGCATGTGCGGCATTATCGGCATCCTTGGCGGCGAACCAGCGGCACCCCGGCTCGTGGAGGCGCTGAAGCGGCTGGAGTATCGCGGCTACGACTCGGCTGGCGTGGCGACGCTGGAAGGCGCCCACATCGAGCGGCGCCGCGCGCCGGGCAAGATCCGCAACCTGGAAGCCGTGCTCGCGGGCGCATCGCTCACTGGTGTCAACGGCATCGGCCATACCCGCTGGGCCACCCACGGCGCGCCGAGCGAACGCAACGCGCACCCGCACAAATCCGGCCCCGTGGCGATCGTCCACAACGGCATCATCGAGAACTTCCGCGACCTGCGCACAGAGCTGCAGGCTGCGGGGCACGTGTTTGATTCAGAGACCGACAGCGAGGTCATCGCCGCGCTGATCGCCGAAGGCATCCGGCAGGGCCGCAAGCCCGGAGACGCCGTGAAGGCAGCGGTTGCGCGCATGCGCGGCGCCTACGCCATCGCAGCGCTGTTTGAAGGCGAGGACGATCTGCTCGTCGGCGCGCGGCGCGGCAGCCCGCTTGTGGCGGGATTCAGCGAGGACGAGGCGTTCCTCGGGTCCGACGCCATCGCCGTTGCGCCATTCACCAGCCGGATCATGTATCTGGAGGAAGGCGATGTGATCGTCCTTCATCGCGGCAGCGCGGAAGTCACTGACGCGAAGGGCGTCCGCGTCGAGCGCACCGTGCGCGACGTGCCCGCGATTTCGGGTGCGATCGAAAAGGGTAACTATCGCCACTTCATGCAGAAGGAAATCTTCGAGCAGCCGGACTCCATCGGCCGCACGGTGGCGCTCTACGTCAATCCGCTGAGCCAGGCCGTCGAATTGCCGGAAGGCAAGCAGATCGACTTCGCCGGCATGCGCCGCCTTCACATCGTGGCCTGCGGCACCGCGCACTATGCGGGCCGCATCGCGAAATACTGGTTCGAGCGTATAGCCAAGCTGCCGGTGGAATGCGAGGTCGCGTCGGAATTCCGTTACCGCGAACCGGTGATGGAGAAGGGCGACGCAGCGCTGGTGATTTCGCAATCCGGCGAAACCGCCGACACGCTCGCGGCGCTTCGGCTCTGCGCCGAGCGTGGGATGCCGACGATCGGCGTGATCAACGTCCCGTCCTCGTCAATGGCGCGCGAGTGCACGGTCAACACGCCGACGCTGGCCGGCCCCGAAATCGGCGTGGCGTCAACCAAGGCGTTCACCGCGCAGCTCACCACCCTCGCCTCTTTGGCCGTGCTGGCCGGCCGCCAGCGCGGGCACATCTCGCGCGAGATGGAGATCGAGCTCACCGGCGCGCTTCTGGAGACGCCGCGCCTCATCGCCGAAGCGATGAAGAGCGAAGACGAGATCATCCGCCTCGCGCAGCAGATTTCCGAAGCGCGCAGCGCGATCTATCTCGGGCGCGATACGTTTTTCCCGCTGGCGCTGGAGGCCGCGCTCAAGCTCAAGGAGATCAGCTACATTCACGCCGAGGGATTTGCGTCGGGCGAATTGAAGCACGGCCCCATCGCGCTGATCGACGAACACACGCCGGTCGTGATGATTGCGCCGCACGATGTCCTGTTCGAAAAGGCGCTGTCGAATTTGCAGGAGGTCGCCGCGCGGGGTGGCAAGGTCTTGCTGATTTCCGACAAGGCCGGGATCGCCGCCGCCGCAGACACGCCGTGGGCGACGATCGAGGCGCCGGCATGCCACGGGTTTGTCGCGCCGATCGTCTACGCCGCGCCAATCCAGTTGCTGGCCTACCACGTGGCGGTCACCAAGGGCACCGACGTCGATCAGCCCCGCAATCTCGCCAAATCGGTGACGGTGGAATAGATTTCCAGCTCGCAAGAGCTTGCGCGATGGCGCCCTTCACCCGACAAGAGCACGCATGACAGGACCTGCCCGGAAAATCCGCAAAGCCGTGCTCCCCGTGGCGGGGTTCGGCACGCGCGTGCTGCCCGCGACCAAGGCGGTGCCGAAGGAAATGCTGCCGGTGTTCGATCGCCCGGCCATCCAGTACGTCATCGACGAAGCGCTCGACGCCGGGATCGAGCACATCGTGTTCGTCACCGGGCGCAACAAGAGCGCCATCGAGGACTACTTCGATCGCGCCTACGAGCTGGAAGATTCGCTGCGCCAGAAGGGCAAGACGGATCTGCTGGACGAACTTGACGCCATCCTGCCCGCGCCGGGCTCGGCCAGCTTCGTGCGCCAGCAATCGCCGAACGGTTTGGGCCACGCGGTCTGGTGCGCGCGCGACGTGATCGGCGACGAGCCGTTCGCGTTGCTGCTGCCAGACATGATCATGTTGCCCGATAGCGGCGCCAAGCAGTGCCTCTCCGGCATGATGGACGTGTACGCCGGCGAGGGCGGCAATGTGATCGGCGTCAACGCGGTATCGCCGAATCTTGCACACCTCTACGGCATCGTCGCCACCGGTGCGCAAAAACCGCTTGGATTCGAAATTTCCGGCATGGTGGAAAAGCCGCCGCGCGGCACGGCGCCGTCGAACCTCTACATCAATGGCCGCTATCTGCTGCAACCAGAAATCTTCGACATCCTGGCGACGCAGGAACGCGGCGCCGGCGGCGAAATCCAGATCACCGACGCGATGCGCAAGCTCATGAACATCCAGCCGTTCCACGGCATGGAGTTTCAGGGCCGCGTCTACGATTGCGGCGACAAGATCGGTTACCTGCGCGCGACGGCCGCGCTGGCGCTCGCCAATACGCAGTTCAGCGTTGAGGCGCTCGCCGCGCTGAAGGACGAGATCTCCATCGCGGCGGCAAAGGCCGGGCAATGACACTCGACGACATCGTGATCATCGCGTGCGACGCGGGCCGCGAGATCTACCGCATCTGGAAGGAAGGCTGCGCCGCCAACACCAAGAGCGACGGCTCGGTGGTGACGATCGCCGACCAGCGCGCCGAAGCAATCATTCTGGCCGGACTCAAGCGCATCGCGCCTGATATCCCGGTCATCGCTGAAGAGCAGGATGAAGCCGGCCTGACGCCGGTGGTCGCCGCGCGTTTCTTCCTGGTTGATCCGCTGGACGGCACGAAGGGATTTTCCGAGGGCGGCAACGACGATTTCACGGTCAACATCGGCCTGATCGAAGATCATGTCCCCGTACTTGGTGTCGTCTATGCGCCGGCGAGCGGACGGCTGTGGGCCGCCGACGCCAACGGCGCGTGGGAAGCGCAGTGCGATGTGGCGACCGCGCAGATCCGCAGCGCGCGCAAGCCGCTGTCTGTCTCCAATCGCACAAGCGGCTGGAAGCTGGTCGGCAGTCGCTCGTATGCGGGCCCGAAGATGAAGGCGTTCGCCGCCGCCGTGGGCGCGGCGGAAACGCTGGCGGCGAGTTCGTCGCTGAAGTTCTGCGTCGTGGCCACGGGTGAAGCCGATCTCTACCCGCGCTTCGGCGGCCTGCGCGAGTGGGATGTTGCGGCGGGCCACGCCGTGCTGCGCGCCGCCGGCGGCGACGTGATGACGCTGACCGGCGCGCCGCTTCGGTACGGCCGCGCCGATATCGGCTTCGAGCTGGACGGACTGATCGCCTACGGCAACGCCGCGTCGGAAAAGGCTGCGCGCGCCGCGCTAGCCTGACAGCCGCGCAATCAGATTGCGCATGAACGCCGCGCCCTTCTCGATCTGCGCGATCTCGATCCACTCGTCGGGTTGATGCGCCTGCGCGATGGAGCCGGGACCGCACACGACCGTGGGCCAGCCGGCGCGCTGAAACAGGCCGCCCTCCGCCGCGAACGCCGCCGCCTCCAGGCCGTTGTCGCCGGTCAGCGCCCGCGCGAGAATTTCGGCCTCGCTGTCGCGGGCGATCTGCAAGGCCGGCGTGCTGGAACGCCGCACGATGGTGACGCCGCCTTCTGGCGCACGCGCCTTTATCCGCGCGTTCGTCTCCGCCGCTGCCGCGAGAAAGCGCGATGCGTACACTTCCGGATCATCCCCCGGCGGACAGCGCAGATCCCACGTGAACACGCACCGTCGCGCAAGAATGTTCACCGCCGTGCCACCTTCCACCATGCCCACGGTCATCGTCGTCTGCGGCGGTGTGAACGGCGTCGACGGATCGGCGCGCGCCTCCGCCTCGGCCCCCATGTCCGCCACGAGATGCATCAGCGGCAGCGCCTCCATGATCGCGGAGACGCCCTGCTGGGTCTGGCTGGAGTGCGCTTCGCGACCCTCCACCGTCACCGTGAACGTCGAGATCCCCTTGTGCCCGGACAGCACGCGCATCGACGTCGGTTCGCCCACGATCACCGCCGATGGCGTCGGCACGCCAGCCATCGCCGTGATCAGATGCGGCGCGCCGAGGCAGCCCACTTCCTCGTCATACGAGAACGCCAGGATGATCGGGCGCTTCAGCGCCGCGTCGCGCGCCTGCTCCGCGTGCGCCAGCGCCAGCGCGAGAAAGCTCTTCATGTCGGCGACGCCGCGCCCGAACAGCTTGCCGTCCTTCTCCACTACCTGCCACGGATCGGTCGTCCACGGCTGTCCATCGACCGGCACGACGTCGGT
>JANNVF010000035.1:0-10617 GCA_031414315.1 Hyphomonadaceae bacterium
CCATCGAGCCGGCGGCCGGCGGCGAGCGGCGCACGATCGACGCCGACATCGTGCTCGTCGCCATCGGCCGGCGACCGTTCACGCAGGGCCTTGGGCTGGAGACCGTTGGCATCGTCCCCGACAAGCGCGGCTTCATTGCCAACGATCACTGGAAGACGAGCGCCCCCGGCGTCTGGGTGATCGGCGACGTCACCACCGGCCAGATGCTCGCGCACAAGGCGGAAGAGGAGGGCGCCAACGTCGCGCAACTCATCGCCGGCCAGTGGGGCCACATGAACCCCGACATCATCCCCGGCGTCGTCTACACAAGCCCCGAAGTGGCGACGGTCGGCAAGACCGAGGAAGAGCTGAAGGCTGCGGGCGTCACCTATAAGGTCGGCAAGTTCCCGTTCATGGCCAACGCCCGCGCGCGCACCAACCACGAGACCGACGGCTTCGTGAAGATCCTCGAGGACCAGGCCACGCGCCGCGTCGTCGGCGCGCACATGATCGGCGTCGGCGTCGGCGAACTGATCGGCGAGATCTGCGTGGCGATGGAGTTTGGCGCCAGCGCCGAGGACATCGCCCGCACCTGCCACGCGCACCCGACGATGTCGGAAGCCATCCGCGAAGCATCCAAGGGTGTGGACGGATGGACGATGCAAGCGTGAGCGCCATGTCCGGATGAAACCACGGGAGTTGATCGCGACCGCGCGCGTGCCGGGGGGAGACGAGCTTCGCCTGTTGCGGCGCGACGACGATCACATGATCGTTCTCGGTGGCAATGAGCTGATGAGCAGCCGCATGAGCGGGTCGGAAGAAGCGCTCGCGGTGATGACGTGCGCGCGATTGCACGGTCGCGCCGCGCCGCATCTTCTGGTCGGCGGCTACGGCATGGGCTTCACCCTGCGCGCGGCGCTGGCCGTTCTCGGCGCCGATGCGCGGGTGACCGTGGCCGAGCTTGTGCCGGAAATCATCGACTGGGCGCGTGGGCCCATGGCTGCATTGACGGCGGGCTGCCTCGACGACCCACGCGTTGATCTGGTTGCCGGCGACGTCGCTGCGGAGATCGCCGCAGCCACCAGTCGCTACGATGCGATCCTGCTCGATGTCGATAACGGTCCTGACGGGCTGACGCGGCCCGCCAACGACCGGATCTATTCGATGGCGGGCCTCGCGTCGGCGAAGGCCGCGCTGAAGCCGGACGGCATACTCGCGATCTGGTCGGCGGAGCCGGACGCACGCTTCACGCGCCGGCTGAAAGACGCCGGCTTTGCGGTCGAGGAGGTGTCTGCGCGCGCGCGGAGCAACGGCAAGGGACGCCGCCACGTCATCTGGTTCGCCGCACGCTGACGATCCTTGTGTGACGACCCTTGTGCGACGACGGCGCCATCACCGCGTGGCTCACCGTCAGCCGCGTCGTGCAGCCTCGATGGCGGCGACATCGATCTTTTTCATTGTCATCATGGCCGCGAACGCACGCTTGGCCTCATCGCCGCCGGCGACCATCGCTTCCGTCAGCACGCGCGGCGTGATCTGCCAGGAGATGCCCCACTTGTCCTTGCACCAGCCGCATTCGCTCTCCTGGCCGCCGTTGCCGACGATCGCGTTCCAGTAGCGGTCGGTTTCTTCCTGATTGTCCGTAGCGATCTGGAAGGAAAACGCTTCGCTGTGCTTGAAGGCGTCGCCGCCGTTGAGGCCCATGCATGGAATGCCGAGGACCGTGAAATCGACGGTCAGCACCTGGCCTTGCTTGCCGCCGCCGGGGTAGTCGCCGGGCGCATGGTGGACGCCGTCCACGGAGCTGTTGGGAAAGGTTTCGGCGTAGAAGTGTGCGGCCGCCTCGGCGTCCTTCTCGTACCAGATGCAGATGGTGTTCTTGTGCATGGCTGATCCTTTCTCGCGTTGGGCGCAGCACGCAAACGCGCCGACGTACTTGAACAAACCGCTTTAAAGCAACGGCGGTTCCCGGAACCATCGTCTCACGAAATTTTCGTGCTCCGTCCCGCCCAGTACGGATCGCGGAGCTGACGCTTGTAGAGCTTGCCCGTGGGCAGGCGCGGCAGTGCGTCGGTGAAGTCCACCGTGCGCGGGCATTTGATGTGGGCGAGGTGCGCGCGGCAGAACGCGATCAGCTCCGCTTCGAGGTCTTTGCCCGCCGCGACGCCGGGCGCCGCCTGCACCACGGCCTTCACCTCTTCACCGAGATCCTCGTTCGGCACGCCGAACACCGCCGCGTCCGTCACCTTCGGGTGGGTGATCAGCAGGTTCTCGCACTCCTGCGGATAGATGTTCATGCCGCCGGAGATGATCATGAAGGTCTTACGGTCGGTGAGGTGCAGGAAGCCGTCTTCGTCGAGATAGCCGATGTCGCCGACCGTGCTCATCGTCCCGT
This sequence comes from Hyphomonadaceae bacterium, assembly GCA_031414315.1. GTDB lineage: Bacteria > Pseudomonadota > Alphaproteobacteria > Caulobacterales > Aquidulcibacteraceae > VFBF01. Next base: position 2,375 of record JANNVF010000035.1, read on the forward strand.
CCGCCGAGCGGCTCTCCTTCGTCTTGGCGTCGTCCTCGAAATATTCGAACGGCGAGGCGGTCTTGAACCAGATCGTGCCAGGTTCGCCCTTCGGCGACGGGTTCATGTCTTCGTCGAGAATGTGGATGTCGCCCAGCACCACGCGCCCCACCGTGCCTTTGTGGGCGAGCCATTCCGCGGAGTTGCACGACGTGAAGCCCAGGCCTTCGGTGGCGCCGTAGTACTCGTGGATGATCGGCCCCCACCACGCGATCATCTGCTCCTTCACCGGGACGGGGCAGGGGGCGGCCGCGTGCACCACCACCTCGAGCGAGCTGAGGTCGTGACGCGTGCGCGCGTCCTCCGGCAACTTGAGAAGCCGCGAGAACATCGTCGGCACAAGCTGGCTGTGGGTGATGCGGTAACGGTCGATCAGCGCGAGATACGCCTCGGCGTCGAAGTGCTCCATGATCACCGCCGTGCCGCCGCTGCGGATGGTCAGCGCTACCGCCACCTGCGGCGCGGAATGATAGAGCGGCGCCGGCGAGAGGTAGATCATCCCGTCGCGGTAGAGCCACAGGTTCTGCAGGAACGTCATCAGCGGAAGGTCTTCTTCCGGTCCCGCGTCCGGCAGCGGGCGCACGATGCCTTTCGGCCGCCCGGTCGTGCCCGAAGAGTAGAGCATCGCTACGCCCAGCGCGCCGTCAGCGATCGGCGTGTCGGGCATGTCCGCAACGGCGTCGTCGAGCGCGCGGACGCGTGCGCCATCGCCGGGACCATCGACCACGAGGCAAAGGGCAATGCCGGGCGCTTGCTCCATCGCTGCGCGCGCCACCTCAAGCTTTGCCTGCGATGTGATGAGAATTTTCGAACGGCTGTTGGTGAGGATGTAGGCGAGCTCGTCGACGCCGAGATAGGAATTGGTCGGCGTGAAGTAGAGGCCTGCGCGCCCGCCTGCGCCGCAGCACTCCACGTAGCGCGCGTTGTTTTCCATGAAGATCGCATAGTGATCGAGGCGGTTGAGCCCTTGCCGGCGGAAGAAGTGCGCGAGGCGGTTGGTGCGCTTCTCAAGCGCACCGTAGGTGATCGTCTCGCCCGTGCCGGCCATGATCACCGCGAGACGGTCGGGATGGGTCTTCGCGTGTGTCCCCGGATACATGGCCGATCCTTCCCTGAGCGCCCCGTATGCTCGGGACTGAGGGAAGCGTCCGGGCGCACACCGCATGAGTCAAGCGTGAGGCGATCAGCGCGCGCTGTCAGGACTCCGGTCGGCGTGTCGAGACGTTGTCCAGCGCTTGTCGGAGTCAGCGATGCACATCGCGGCGCCGATTTGACCATCGTTTGTACATGGTGACCGCAACTTTTGTACGGCGTCGAAAACGCTATACAAATTTGCTCACTCCGCCGCGCTCAACAGCGCCTTCAGCCGGTCCAGGTATGCGATCCACGCTGCGCGCCCGGGCTCGGTCAGATGCGCCCGAGTCACCGGCTTCTTGCCCGCGAAGCTCTTCTCGATCCGCACGTAGCCGGCGTCCTCGAGCTTGGAGAGATGCGCGGACAGATTGCCGTCCGTGGCGTTGGTCTTGGCGCGCAGTTCGAGGAACGTGGCGGGGCTGACCGTCGACAGATACGCCATGACGCCGAGGCGCAAGCGCCCGTGGATGACGTCGTCGAGGCCGGTGTGATCGAAGGCGGTCATCCGGGTTCAGACAGTTGTCGACGGCTCTTTGCGGAGCAGAATGAGCCCCGGAACCAGCAACACCGCTAACGAGGCCGCGCTTCCGGCGAGATAAAACCAGTCCGCGTGCAAGTATACGCCAAGTATAGTTGCCGTGATGAACGCCATTACAGCAAATCCACGAAGCCAGACTTGTTGCGAAACCATTGCTGTTGTCAGCAACGCCGCTCCGTAGAGTGCGAAAGCGGCGGGTGGGATCACATCCACCGACAGGGTATCGCCGGTCAGGATCATCCGGCCGATGGCCCCCGCGGCGATCGCCCCGATGCCGATGCCGACGCTCATCCAGGCCAGCGCCTCCACCAGGTTGCCGACCGACGAGCGGCCCGGGAGGTGGCGGATACGGCCCCCCAGCAGGCTCATGCCGACCCCGGCGATCGTCCCGTAGATCGCCCACAGGATCGCGAACTCCCAGTCCGGGTCCGGCATCAGCCGTCCAGTCACCAGCCCCCACTGGAGCGCCCACGCCACGGCGTTCAGCACCCCCCAGAAACTCAGGAACGACCCGCCCAGCAACGGCGCCTGCCGACCTTCCTCGGCAATCGTTCTCACGTAAGCCAGATCATCGGCCAGGTCGTGCGGGCTCATGCGATGCTCCTCAGTTGCTGAGGAGATCTATCGCAAAGTACTTTGTATTGTCAAGTAACTGGCGCGCGCCGTCTAGGCCGCCACGGAGGAGGGGGCGGCCTCCGCATGCCGCAGTGGCGCCGATAGTGTGAACGTGGAGCCCTGGCCGGCAGCGCTTGTGGCGGTAACGTCGCCGCCCAGCAGGCGCGCCAGGTGGCGGGTGATGGTCAGGCCAAGGCCGGTGCCGCCGAACGCGCGGGTCACCGAGGCGTCGGCCTGCACGAACGGCTGGAACAGCCGCTCCATCTTTTCCGGCGCGATGCCGATGCCGGTGTCGGATACCGCCATCACCAGCCAGTCGCCATCCGCGCGGGTCTCGCGCCGCACATCGACCCGCACGTCGCCGTGCCGGGTGAACTTGGCGGCGTTGGACAGCAGGTTCAGCACGCACTGGCTGAGTTTGAATCGATCCGTGACCGCCTCGCCGAGATCGCCCGCGCAAGTGGCGGAGAGCATGTTGCCGCTGGCTGCGGCCATGGGGCCGACCGTGGACAGCGCTTCGTCGATCATGCCGGCGACCGGGAAGGGGGCGATGGTGAGGTCCATGCGGCCGGCTTCGATCTTGGACAAATCCAGCACGTCGTTGATGAGATGCAGCAACCGCTGCGACGCCGCCAGGATGCGGCGCAGATCGGAGTCGGCGCTGTCGTCGCCTCGCTCGCGGGCGCCTTCCTGCAACAACTCGCTGTAGCCGATGATGGCGTTGAGCGGCGTGCGCAGCTCGTGGCTCATGTTCGCCAGGAACTGGGACTTGGCGAGGTTGGCGGCCTCCGCCGCGTTCCTTGCGCGGCCCAGATCATCGATCACCCGCGTCAGCGCGGCGTCGCGCACGGTGATCTCGGTGATGATCGTGCGCAGATGGTGAATGGAGGTTTCCAGCGTCGTGTCGTTGATGTTCCAGTCGTGGGGCAGGGGCGCTTCGGCGTCTTCGCCGGCCATCGACTCAAACAGCTGCCGCTTTTCGGCGAGCGCGGCCTCCGCCTCACGCGTGGCGTTGAGCACTTCCAGCTCAAGGCGCTTTTCCGCCGTCACATCGAACGTGAGGCCCGACATCCGCACCATCGCACCGGAGCGCGAGAAGCTGCCGATCGCGGCGGTGCGCAGCCACACCATGCCGCCACCGGGGGTGTACACGCGGTGATCGCACGTGGCGCGCGGGCTCGCGGGGGTCATGCTGGCGATCGCCGCTGCGAGTCTGGGTTGGTCGTCGCGATGCGCCAGCGGCGTGCCAGGAATGATCACGTCATCCCATGTCAGCACACGCCCATAGACCCGCGCCATCTCGTCGCCGCCGCGCAGTGTGCGCGTGTAGAAGTTCATGTCCCACGAGGCCGCCGACATCGATTCCACCGCGAGCTGCAGCTGTTCGATCATCAGGCTGTGGCGCGCCTGGCCCTTCGCGATCTTGCGCTTCACCATCGCCGAAGCCTGCACGTGCAGGACAATGGCGAACGCCAGCACGAGCACGCCACCCAGCACCGCTGGCGACTGGCTGACGCGCGCAGCATCGAACGCCATCACGACGGCCGCGCATGAATAGGGCGCGCTCACGATCGCCAGCGTTCGTGGCTCCGTGCGCAGTTGGAGCGACAGCAGGACCAGGCCGGCGGTGAGATAGAGCATCGCCACCGGCGCGCCGGCGACATGTCCGGAAAACCACGCAAGCAACGGCGCGCTGGCCCAGAAGAGATTGGTCACGACGCCCATGAGAGTGAAGCGCCAGTCGAAGCGGCGCTCTGTCCCGTTGCGGAAAAGGTAGGTTTCGGTGGCGGCGCGCACGAAGGCGGCGCCGAGGGTCAGTGCGGTCCAGACCATCGCCGTCACGGGACCGGTCACCAGCGCAAGGCACACGCCCCAGCCGATCGCCATCAGATAGCGGATCAGCTTGCCTGCCATGACCATTTCTATGGTTTCATGGGTCAGGGAGCGCGAGGGGGCAGGAGGCAACGCAAGGCTCCGGAAAGCGATGCGTCGAACATGGCACGCAAGGTCTAAGGCTTCGTTTCAGGCGGCCTAACGAGACTGCGCCCGACCTCTCGGTCGGGCGCAGCTTGTACTCGAACGTCCGTGCGGAAGAGACCTTCCGCCGAGCCGTCTTAGGCCTTCGGCGCGATCGCGACCTTCACGGCCTTCGCCTTGCGGGGGGCCTTCGTGGTCTTCGTCACCGACGTGCGCTTCGCGGACGCCGGAGCCTTCTTCGCCTTCTTGGCCGACTTGCGGACCGTCTTGCGAGCAACCGGCTTGCGGGCCGACTTCTTCGCCGTCTTACGGGCCTTCTTCGCGGTCTTCTTCACGGCCTTCTTCGCAGTCTTGCGAACGGCCTTCTTCGCGGTCTTCTTGGCAGTCTTCTTCGCGGTCTTGCGAACGGCCTTCTTCGCGGTCTTCTTCACGGCCTTCTTCGCGGTCTTGCGAACGGCTTTCTTGGCTTTTGCAACTTTCTTCATCTTAGTTCTCCCGTTGTTTACTGTTTCACTAGGCTTCACCAAAAGCGATCTGCTCCATCGCTCGTGCCAATTTGGGCCACATATAGTTGTCAAGTGGTTTAAGCCACACGATTACGCAAATATTTTTCGTTATATTGGAGTTAATTTCAAAATGTGCTTCCGACTACTTTGGTGTTGTGGCGGGATTGCCTGAAATCGTTGGGACACAAGGGGTTTTGCGCCTATGCGCGGGGGTGCGCGTTCCTGTACGCGTCGATGACGCGCGCTGCCTCCACGTCTGCGTAGCGCTGCGTCGTCGACAAAGATTCGTGCCCGAGCAGTTCCTGAATCGCGCGCAAATCACCGCCGTGCGCGAGCAAGTGAGTCGCGAACGCGTGCCTGAGCGCGTGTGGCGTCGTTGATTCGGGCAGGCCGAGACGACGACGAAGTGATTCGACGCGCGCTTGCACCGCGCGCGCAGAGAGCGCCGCGCCGCGCGTGCTGCGAAACAGCGGCCCCGCGCGATCGAGCGGGAACGGACACAGCGCCGCGTAGCGCTCAACGGCGTCGCGCGCGGCGGCCAGCACCGGCACGATGCGTTCCTTGTCGCCCTTGCCGACGATGCGCAGCGTCTCCGGCAGCGGACGATCGGCGCCGGTGAGGGCCAGCGCCTCGGAGATTCGCAGGCCCGCAGCATACAGAAGGGTGATCACCGCCGCGTCGCGCGCCGCGATCCAGGGCGCGTCATCACCCTCGACGCGGGCCGCCTCGGCGATCATCGCGCCGGCGCCGCTCTCCGACACCGGACGCGGCAGCGTGGTGCGCAGGCGCGGGCCGCGCACGAGCTTGAGGCGCGGGTTCGCGATGCCGCAGCGCCGCTCCATCCAGCCGAAGAAGGCGCGGATCGCGGCCAACGCCCGCATCACGGAGCGATCGCCGAGGCCGTCGTTGCGGCGATGCGCGAGATAGGCGCGCAGGTCCTGCGGCGCGAGCGATCCCAGATCGCCCAGGGTCGGCGCCCCACCGAGGTGGGCCACAAGAAAGCCAAGAAAAGCCGAGACATCGCGGCGATAGGCGTCAACGGTGTGCGAGCTCGCGCGGCGTTCGTCCGCCAGATGGCCCAGCCACAGTGTGAGCGCTTCGCACGCTAGCATCGTGGTTGCCGGTTCCTTACCTTGAGCGCTCATGAGTCCGTCAACCCGCATACGCGCCGCACGCCGCCGCTCCACCGGAGCGAGCGCGCTGCTGCCTGGCTTCGAGGAAGAAGGCGCGACGTTCGAGAATGCAGTGCCGTTGTCCAAGATCAGCGTTCTCTTTCCACTGCCTCTGCCCGAACCATTCGACTATCGCGCGCCCACCGACTGGATGTTGCAACCCGGTGATCACGTCGTAGCTCCGCTTGGTCCACGCAGTGTGCATGGTGTCGTTTGGTCCGTTGACAACGATAACGCAAGTGCGGGGAATTTGAAGAGTATCGAATCACGTTCATACGCGGCGCCGTTGCCGGAAGTTTCGCGCCGCTTCGTCGACTGGGCCGCACGCTATGTCGTGACACCACCGGGCAACGTGTTGCGCATGGTGTTGCGCTCCACCGAAGCACTCTCGCCGTCGCCGACATACAGTGTGTATGCACCGTCGGGCACGGTCACCGCAGCGCTCACATCGACACGCACACGCGTGCTTGAAGAGGCCGCGAAGCAAGCCGACACCGGCGCCAACCTCGCGCGCCGTGCCGGCGTTTCCTCAAGTGTTGTCAAAGGGTTGATAGAATCCGGCGCGCTCACGCGTTTCGATCTTCCAGAGGACGCGCCGTTCCCGGAACCCGATCTCGCACGCGACGGCAACGCGCTTTCAAGCCAGCAGGACGCGGCCGCCGAGTGGCTGAAGGAGAGCGTGCGCGAGGACGGCTACGCAGCAGTTCTGCTGGACGGTGTAACCGGCTCCGGCAAGACCGAAGTGTACCTCGAAGCGGTCGCCGAAACGCTCGCGCGCGACCCAACGGCGCAGGTTCTGGTGCTGCTGCCAGAAATTGCACTGACCCAGGCCGTCCTCGCCCGATTCGAGGAGCGATTCGGCACGCGGCCCGTCGAATGGCACTCCGCGATCGCGCAGAAATCGCGTCGTCGTGCCTGGCGTGAAGTCAACGAAGGCCGCGCGCGCCTCATTGCCGGCGCGCGTTCCGCTTTGTTCCTGCCATTCCGCAATCTGCGTCTGATCGTGGTCGACGAGGAACATGATGGTTCGTACAAACAGGAGGACGGCGTTGCGTACCAGGCGCGAGATCTCGCGGTGGCGCGGGCGAAGCTAGGGGGCTGTGCGGTAGTCCTCGCCAGCGCGACGCCGTCACTCGAAACATTGGTAAACGCCCAGGCCGGCAGGTACCGGCATGTGAAGCTCACCGCCCGTCACGGCGTGGCGGTGCTGCCCGATGTGCAGCTCATCGATCTCAAGACCGATCCGCCAGAGAAGGGGAGCTGGCTGTCGCCGAAGCTCATCCAGGCCACGGCCGAGGCGCTGGCGAAAGGCGAGCAGGCGCTGTTCTACATGAACCGTCGTGGCTACGCGCCGCTCACCCTGTGCCGCGCGTGCGGCCACCGCATGCAGTCGCCCGACACGCAGAGCTGGCTCGTCGAGCACAAGTACTCCGGGCGTCTCGTCTGCCATCTCACCGGCTTCTCGATGCCGAAACCGAAGACGTGCCCGAACTGTTTGGCGCCAGACCCGTTCGTCGCCATCGGTCCCGGCGTGGAGCGCGTGGAGGAGGAGACGCGCACGCTCTTCCCGCAGGCGCGAATCGAAATCTTTTCTTCAGATACAGCGCAGTCGGGCGAGCAGGTGCGCGCGATCGTCGACCGCATGGAGAATGGCGAGATCGATATCCTGATCGGCACGCAGATCGTCGCCAAGGGCCACAACTTCCCGCTGCTGACCGTGGTGGGCGTGCTCGACGCAGACCTTGGCCTCAAGGGCGGAGACCTGCGCGCCGGCGAACGTACGTTCCAGCTCTTAAGTCAGGTGGCCGGCCGCGCGGGTCGCGCCGATCGTCCGGGCCGCGCATTCGTGCAGACTTACGCCCCTGAACACGAAGCGATGATCGCGCTCGCTGCGCAGGATCGTGACGGCTTCCTTGCCGCCGAAGCGGCCGCGCGTGAATCCATGGGGATGCCGCCGTACGGGCGTCTCGCCGCAGTGGTGATCTCGGGGCCCGATGAAGCGTCCGCCAACCGCGCAGCGTTCGAGATGGGGGAGAAAGCGCCGTCCGCCGAGGGCGTCGACGTCTGGGGGCCCGCGCCTGCGCCGCTCACCATCATCCGCGGCCAGCACCGCCGCCGCTTCCTGGTGCGCGCCGATCGCGGCGTCGATCTGTCGGCGTTCATGGCGGCGTGGAAGGAGAGGGTGAAGGTCAGCAGCAGCGTCCGCGTGCAGATCGACGTGGACCCGTACTCGTTCCTCTAGGTGTGCTCTGGTGGCTGCAG
>JANNVF010000036.1:0-2422 GCA_031414315.1 Hyphomonadaceae bacterium
CAGCAGGTCTTTGGGGAGAAAGGCTCGGCCCGGATTCGCATCGTCGAAGGACGTGAATGCGCCGGGCAATCCAGCCGCGACGGCGTAGTTGTCCGGCAGCTTGCGGATTTCATCCGCCGTCAGCGCGACATGGCGGATCGCCCGGACCAAACCCGCGCAGAGATTGCGCTCCTCGGCAGTCATCTCCCGCTGGCCTTCCGCCGCTCGCGGCACCCAATGGAACATGGCGAGCAGATCCCGCTGCATCATCGCACGCTGCAGCGGCGTCATTTGCCCGAGCGCTTCGCGATTATCCGCGAACTCGCGCAGCAGGGCGGTTGCGGCGGCGTTCGATTCACCAGTGCGAAAATCCTTTGCATCCTGCACAAACATCGGGTCCATCAAATCATCGAACACCGCCCCGCCGCCCGTGCGGACAAAGAGGCCGGAGTAGAGCCGATTCCAAAGGTGATTGGCGTCCGGCGAATAGAAATCGACCGCCGCCTGGGTGCTCACCCGCGCCGTGAGCAGCAGGATTAAGAGGACGAATTTGGAGTCGAGTTTCATTCCGGCGTTCTAGTCCAGGTGGAGAAATTCATTGCTGCCGAAAAGCGTGCGGACGTAAGCGGCGAGCGCGGTGATCTCGGCGTTGCCCTTGCCGCTGGCGACGACTTCCGCGCGATAGGCGGCGAGGAACTCCGCGGCTTCGGCGCGCTCGGCTTCCGTCGGCGCGCGACCGAGCGTGAGTCGGTTCGCGAGTTCGATCCGCTGTTGCTCATCGGGACGCGCGGCTTGCAAGCGCGCGGCGAACTTCTCCGCTTTGATGTGGACGAAGGGATCGTTGAGGAAAAAGAGCGCCTGCGTCGGCACGGTCGTGGGGCGGCGCTCGGGCGTTGTGGTGTTGGGATCGGCACCGTCGAAGAGCGCGAGGAACGGGTGACGTTTGATCCGCTGCACCATGAGATAGACGCTGCGCTTGTTGCTCTCATAGACGGCGCTGAACGGGCCGTGCTGCGTGAAGCCCCAGCCGAGCGGCGATGGAAACGGATGCTCGCGGCCCGGCGTCGCATCGAGTTCGCCGCTGATCGCGAGGATCGAGTCGCGGAGTTCCTCGGCGCTCAGGCGGCGACGTTGAAAGGCAGCGTAGTTTTCGGAATCGTCAGCCGCCTGCTGATACGTGGCGCTGAGCATGATGAGCCGGTGCATCGCCTTCACCGACCAGCCGCTTCGCATAAATTGCGTCGCAAGGTGGTCGAGCAATTCGGGATGCGTCGGCGGCTGACCGCGCACGCCGAAATCGTTCGGCGTCTTCACGAGTCCCTGGCCGAAGTGATATTGCCAGATGCGGTTCACCATCACGCGCGCGGTCAGCGGATTGTCGGAACGCGTCAGCCACTGCGCGAGTTCAAGCCGCCCGCTGCCTTCGGTGTCCGGCGGGAGCGGACCGCCGCCGAGGACTTTGATGAAACCTCGCGGAGTCTCCTCGCCGGGCCGATCCATTTCGCCGCGCACTTGTACGCGCGCGTTGTGCGGCGTGCCTTCGGCCATGCCGTAAGTCATGTCGCCGGGGCCGTTCACGAGCAGCTTCTCGAGTTCCTGCTTCGCCTTTTCCATCTCCGTCTGCATGGCGGCGAGTTGCTGGCGGATCTCGGCGGCTTTCGATTGGCGCGAAGTTTCCGTGACCTCCACGGGCGCGGAATCGAGCGGCGGCAGCGCGGTGTCGCGGATCACGAAATTGTCCGCATCGAGCGCAGGTCGCACGCCGCCGCGATGGCCGTAGCTGTCGATAAAAGTGTAGTCGATCGTGCCATCCCAAGCGCTCGCGAGCTGGCCGCTGAACTCGGTGCGATTGCCGGGCGACACGATCGCACCGGTGTAGGTCTTCGCTTTAAGATCGAGCGCGAGCTGGACCTGATACCACTCGCCAACTTTCAACGCGCACACCGCATCGCGCGCATCGGCGCTGCGGCGGAAGAACTCCTTTCCCGTGAAGAATAGTTCGACTGCGGCCGAGCTGCCTGGCCCGTGGCCGAGATAGTATCGCCACGAACCATCATCGCCGGCTTCCGCGCTCGCGCAGCGGAAGTCGAAGCCGACGAAAAGCCGTCCGTCCTGGTCGGGCTTCACGCCACTGAGCGTCTGGCCGAAGCCGTCGTATTCCGCGCGATTCGGCATGTGGATGCCGAGTCCGCCCGCGGCGAAAATGTTCCGATACGGACTCTGCGCTGACGCGGAAATTTTCACGACGCTGTTCGGCCCCGGTCCCCATGGCGTTGCCGGTGGCGCGCCGTCGGTCTGCACCGCAAACTCGCCATCAATCCCGACGAGCTTCTGCAACTCCGCGCTCAGCGCAGTGAAGTCGGGCGCACCCGCTGGCGGGTCCATCGACGGGATCGTGGTGGAGACGGGCGCGATCGGCGACTCTTGCGCGCCGAAATTATCG
>JANNVF010000037.1:0-6067 GCA_031414315.1 Hyphomonadaceae bacterium
GCCCTGCAGCAAAAACGCTTCGCCGGCCGCCACCCGGGCCAGGCTGGCCTTGAGGTTTCTCGCCTCACCGGCGAACACCAGCGGCGGATAATTCCTCAACGTCGCCTCCACCCCGGCGAGGGCGCCGGCGTCGGGGTAGTCGGCGGGGATGTGACGCGCGGGTCGCGCGCGCCATGAGGTCGGGGACCATTTTTCGCGCATGCGGCAACCCTAGCAAAATGTTGCGCGAGCGGGAAGCACACGCCGCCGCTCCGGCCGAACATGCCTTTGTCGGGCCGGAGTCCCGCCTGAAATCGCGCTGCACCATCTGCGTGCGCCGCGTTGCAATTGGGTGACCGTCACGGCAAGGTTTGCGCGGAAGGCTGGCAATGGGCAGTGCAGCGTACATATCCTTCAGCGGCGAGGATGCCTCCTCCGCGCGCGAGATCGCGCGCGAACTGGAGCGCCATGGGCTGACGTCCACGTCGGCGTCGTCGGATCGCGTCCAGTCGATCCTCGAGGCGCGCTGCATCGTGGCGCTGCTGTCGCCCGAGGCGGAAGCCGACGAGCAGGTTCGCCGCGACCTCGTGTTCGCCATGAGCAACGGCCGCCCTGTGGTGCCGGTGCTGATCCGCGATGTGCCGGCAGACGGATTGCGGCTCGTCATCGACCTGCAGAACCGCGTCGATGCGCGCGGCGGGCTCAACAACGTCGTGCTGGCGAAGATCGTCGAAGGCGTGCGCACCTTCGCCGGCGCCGGGCGCACCATCGCCATGCTCAACATCAAGGGCGGCGTCGGCAAGACAGTGCTCGCCGCCAACGTGTTCGCCGCCGCGCACCTGGAGGGCGCGAAGTCGGTGTGCTTCGTCGACCTCGATCCCCAGCACAATCTCTCGCAGTTCTTCCTGCCGCCGGAGGAGCGCAACCGCGTCCGCGCCGACGCGCACACGATCTATTCGGTGTTCATCGCCAAGGGGCCGCTGTCGGCGCCGCGCGAGGGGTTTTCGCGCCTACCGATCCAGCTCAACCGCTCAAAGGGCCTCGGCAAGCAACGCTTCGACCTCGTGGTCGGCGACGAGCGGCTGTTCGAGTTCACGCTGGACGGCCGCACGGAACGCGAGCGCGCCGATGCGCTGTCACGCTTCCACGATCTGACGTCGCTGCTGCGCTCGCGCTATGATCTCGTGGTGATCGACGTGAATCCCTGCGCCACTTTCCTCACCCGCTGCGCGGTGACGGCGGCGGACCACATCGTGGCGCCCGTGCGGCCGGAGAAATACTCGCTCACCGGCCTCAACATGCTGGAGCAGGTGACGCGGGAAATTCGCGGGCGCACGCTGAAACCGTCGGAATTCTCGGTGCTGCTGAACGGCGTCGGCGACCGGCCGCGCACGCGGGCGGGCTTCGACGTGGACCAGTCCACGCGCGAGGAAATCGCGTCGGCGCCCTTCTTCGGCTCCACGCTGCTGGGCGACGCGATCCCGTACACCACGAACCTGCGCACCACGCCGATCGACCGCTACGCCGCCAATCCGATCAACCTCACCGCCATGCGCCTCATCACCCAGCGCTCGCTCAAGGAAGCGCTGACGGGCGCAGCGGCGGAGATCATGCGGCGGGCCGGCGCGTGACCGGGCTCGATCCCGCCACGCTGCGGACGCTGCGCATGCTGGCGCGCACCCGCACACGCAGGGAGATGGAGACGCTGTTTGCGGCCATCCGCGCCGAAAGCGACCGCGCGCTGCTCGCCGCCGCTGCGCCGCCCGCAACGAAGAAGAAGTCGGCGCCGGATTTCGCCGCGGAGATCGCCGCGCAACTCGCGCCCATCCTCGGCCCCGCCACCGAGAAAGCCGAAATGCTCATCGACGCACTGGCGGAAACACAAGGCCCGATCAGCATCACGCCCGCTGGCCTCGTGCCGACGATCCGACGCCTCGTCGCCCGCTACGGCGAACACGCCGTGGCGCACGCCGCTGATTCACTGATGGCGCGGCTCGCGTTGTGGGGCTCGACACGGGAACGCGTGACGTAGGCTGGATCAGGCGTCGGCGATCGTCGCTTCCTTGCGCAGCCCCCGGCCCCACTGCCACAGGCCCATCGCGATCACGAGCATGGCCGCGATCATGCCGAGGTAGCCGACCATGCCGTCACGCACCGCGTCGCCGAAGGTGAACGGCGTGTAGAGGCCAATCAGCGCCACCAGCCAGACCAGCGCCGCGCCAGTCTTGATCAGCGTGTCGCCGAGCAGGAACTGCAGATCGACACTGGCCTTGGACCGCTTGGACATGACTGTAACTCCGGGGGAATTCTCAACGTCGGACGCGATCCTAGCGCGAGTCGCTCGCCGGCGAGATTCCCCTCTGCGCGCCTGATTCCCCGGAACTGAACCGGCGCTTGCTGGCGCCGGGCCGCGCGATAAGGTCAGGGCCGGACAGGATTTCGGCTGGCGACGGCTGACGACGCGCGAGAAATCAAGTGATGGCTAAAGAACGGTGCATGACGGGCGCGGCGCTGCTGTTTATGGCGCTGACGGTGGGCTGCGCGCTCATTCCCGCCGACACACCCTCCGACACCCTGATAGGCGAATGGGTCGTGGAGGATGTCGATCGCACCGGGGTGATCGACAACGCCAACCTCACCGTGGCGTTCGACGAGACTGGCCGCATCTATGGCTCGGCGGGCTGCAACCGCTTCACCGGCGCCTATACTTACGACGGCGCGTTTGGCGCGCTGAAAGTGACCCCGCTGGGCGTCACCCGGCGCATGTGCGCGGAAGCGCTGATGAACCAGGAGGGCAAGCTCGTGCAGAGCTTGCAAGGCGCCACCCGCGCCGAGACGCAGGCCGATGGCGCCGTGGCGCTGACCTCCGACACTGGCCGGGTGCTGTTGCGGCGGCGCTCGACCGGCGCGCAGACCGCTGCCGCCAAAATCGCCTCGCCGGCGCCCGTCACCGCGCCGGTCTATGATCCGTCCGCCGATCCGCTCGCGCCTGCCTCGTCGACGACCCCGGTATCGCCAACCGCGCTGCCGCCGAGCAGCACGTCCACCTATGCGCTCTCGGGCGCGCCCGGTGCTGCAGCGCCGCTCTACACGCCGATACCGCCTGCCGCCGGAGCGCCGCTGTCCAAGGCGCCCGCCGCTGTGGCGACACCGGCGCCCGCCGCAACGCCCTACGCCGCAGCCGCTTTAACGACGCCATCACCACACATAACCGCGACCGGCGAGATCACCTTCCTCGAAGTGATTGCCTTGCCACCCGACGCGGTTGTCCGCGTCCAGCTGCGTGACGTCTCCCGCCTCGGCGCGCCGGCCACGGTGCTTGGCCAGCAGGAATTTCCTGCCACAGCCGGCCCGCCGTTCCCGTTCACCGTGACGGCGCCGTCGAGCGTCATCGCTCCGACCGCGCGGCTCACGCTGTTCGCGCAGATCCTGTCCGGCAACCGGCTGCTGTTCATCACCGACACCAACAACCCGGTGCCGCTGGAAGGCACATCCGCGCCGATGCGCATTCGCGTGGTCAACGCCGCGCCGCACCCCTCGACATCGGCGCAGCGCCCACAGATCCAGGCGCCGCGTCCGGCGACAGCGTCCACGGCGCCTGCGCCGCCGTCGCTGGCCGACATACCGGGCTCGATTCCCTATCGCTGCCTCACCGAGACCTTCCGCATCGCGTTCGAAGATCGCGTCGCCTATCTCACCACCGCAGATGGCGCCGTGGCGCGGCTGGCGCGTATCGATGCCAGCGACGATCCGGGCGCGCCGCGGATGTTCTCCAACAGCATTCTCACGGTGCTCAAGGACACTGAGGCCGGCGGCGCAACCCGCGTCCGCTTCGCGCGCGGACGCATGGCGCTGACGACCTGCACGAAGGCGTAGCGCTCTACCGCGCGCCGATGATCTTCTGGAAGAACAGCGTCTCGGCCTCGCGCTGAGCTTCCTGGTTGCCTTTCTTGGCAAAGCCGTGGCCTTCGTCCTTGGCCATCATGAACCACGCCTCGACGTTGTTGCGCCGCAGCGCCGCCAGCATCTGCTCGGCCTCGGTGTACGGCACGCGCGGATCGTTGAAGCCCTGCACGATGAACATGGGCTTGGCGATCTTGCTGGCATTCGTCATCGGTGAAATGCGCGTGAGGTGCGCGCGCATCGCCGGATCGCGCTCGTCGCCATATTCCACGCGGCGCAGATCGCGCCGGTAGCCGGAAGTGTTTTCCAGGAACGTCACAAAGCTGGAGATGCCGACGATATCGACGGCGCCGGCGAAGCGTTGCGGGTACATCTGCATCGAGGCGTACACCATGTAGCCCCCGTACGAGCCGCCGTAGGCGATGACCTTCGTCATGTCGAACGCCTGCCGCTGGCCGCCCATCCAGTCGAGCAGCGCGCCGATATCTTTCACGGAGTCCTCGCGCTTGAAGCCGTTGTCGAGGTCGACGAACGCCTTGCCGTAGCCGGTGGAGCCACGCACGTTCGGCACGACGACGGCGACGTTCAGTTCGTTCACCCAGTACTGGATGGTGGAGGAAAACGTCGGCCGCGCCTGGCTTTCCGGGCCGCCGTGGATGTTGACGATCGCCGGGTGCGGGCCGGGCGTGCGCGGTTCATAGACCCAGGCGGTGATTTCCTTCGGCCCGCCGGTGGCGGAATCGAACGTCGGAAAACGCACGAGGCGCGGCGCCACGAACGTCTTCGCGTCGAGCCCGCCGACTTCCGATTCCGTCCAGCGCGTCAGCGCTCGCGAGCGCAGCTCATAGACGTACACATCCGACGGCGATGTCGCCGAATTGAGCGTAAGGCCCAGCCGGCCGCCCGCATCGTCCCAGCCGAAGTTGCCCAGGACGCCGGCGGGCAGCCGCGGGCCCGGCACTTCGCGCGTGGCGCTGCGCAGGCGCAGGTCGATGATGTGCAGTTCGGACGCGCCATCGACATTGACGTCGTAGGCGATGCGATGGCCGTCCCGCGACAGGTCGAAGCCTTCCACGTCCCAGTTGAGCGCGGCGGGCGACAGTGGCGTGCGCGCCCCCGTCGCCACATCCATCTGCACGAGCCGCGCGAAGTTCGAGCCTTCGTTCGAGATGAGGACGATCGACTTGCCATCGGCGGTGAACTCGCCGCCGGCGTACGCGACGTTGAGATCGGGCGTCAGTTCGCGCATCGCGCCGGTGGCGACCGTCAGAATGAAGCGTCGCGACTTGGTGACCGAGACATCCTGCTCGACGAGAATCTGCGACTTGTCCGGCGACCAGTCGAGCGGCGACACCGCGCCCTCGCCTTTCAGCACGACACGCCGCGAGGCGGGGTCGGAGGGATCGGCGACGAGAATGTCGTAGTTCTGGCTTTCCTTGCTGGCGCGCGCCCACGCCTGCAGGGCGCCGTCACGCGACCACACACCCCCGGCGTTGCGGAACCCCGCCTCGCTGAACTGCGTCACGCGGCCGGTGGCCATGTCGTAGAGATAGCGCTGGTAGAACTCGTCGCCGCCCTGATCCTTCACGAACATGAAGGCGCTGGCGCCCGGCCGCACCGCCGCGCCGCCGATCTGGTCGGGATAGAACGTGAGCTGGCGGCGCATCCCGAGCGGCGCGGCCACGTGGTGAACCTGGGCTGCATCGGCGAACCGCGTGACGATCAGCACGCCCCCGCCCGACGCGAAATCCTGGAACGAGGCGCTGCGGGTGTTGACGTACTGGCGCAGGCGCTCGCGCACGGGCGCGGGCGTTTCGGGCACGTTCTCGGTGACCAGCGCGCCGCGCTCCACGCGCGGAACGGCAGCTTGCGGTTGCGCGAGAAGTGGCGCTGCGGCGCAGAGCACGAGGCTTGCGGTGGCGGCGAACAATCTGATCGACATGAGGCTTCCCCGGAGCAGTGTGCGGGAAGTCCTAGAGCGTCCGGGCAGGGCGCTCAACGAATTTTATCGAAGAACGATATCGGTTGGTCGCAAAGACGCGATCACCACCAAGCCTTCGCCTTCGCAGTGAACCCCGCAGCCTTCTCCAGCGCCGCCGCGACTGCAAATACCGTCTCTTCGTCCAGCGCGCGGCCGATCACCTGCAGGCCGAGCGGCAGGCCGTTGGCGTCGAGACCGGCGGGC
>JANNVF010000038.1:0-3318 GCA_031414315.1 Hyphomonadaceae bacterium
GTTCTGTGCGCGGGCGTGTCGTCGGTGCCAGGTATTGCGCAGTCTATCTTGGTGTTAGGTGACAGCACACACGATTGTTCGCAAGTGGACATGCAGCGGAAATCGTGTTGACGCCTGCCGATGCGTGCGCCGGTTGGTACAGCTGTGCGCGCTGATCGAGCCAGCATGGTTCCGCTCGGACGCACGCGGTGCGAAAGGCTGGTGACTCGTGCCGGCTCGTCGCGCCGCCCCTCCGATGCGGAGTCAGCGGCAGCATCGCCGTGACTGACGCTTGCACTTAGATTGCGGCATGCGCCCAGTCGTCTATGTGGAGACCACCGTGTTCAGTTATCTCGCTGCCCGGCCGAGTCGGGACGTCGTGATTGCTGCGCACCAGCGTGTCACCTCCGATTGGTGGCTTGCTGCCCGCGCCGAGTTCGATCTCGTCGCATCCGCCGTGGTGCTCCAAGAGATCAGCGCGGGCGATGCGCAGGTTGCGGCGGCTCGCGCCGCATTGCTGTCGGAGCTGCCCCTGCTTGCGGTCACTGAGGAGGCACAGGTGCTGGCGGCCGGACTGTTGCGCTCCGGCCACCTGCCGCCGAAGGCAGAATTGGATGCGCTTCATCTCGCCGTCGCCGCGGTTGGACGCACCGACTATCTGACAACGTGGAACATGCGCCATCTCGCCGGCGCCGTCGTTCGGCGGCGACTGGAACAGGCGTTACGCTCGGCGGGGTATGAGCCGCCGACGTTGTGTACGCCCGAAGAACTTTTGTTGCCTCCAATCGATGGCGGAGCCCGCAATGCCTGAGTTGAACACACTCCCTGACGCAGCGCAAGACGATCCGCTGGTTGCCGAAGTACGCGCCACGCGCGCCGCACTCTCGGCGGCCGCTGGCTATGACCTCGCACGGATGGTTGCACAGCTTCGCGAGATCGAGTCGGTGGAGCGCGCTGCCGGTCGAAAGATCATCGAACCGCCGACGCGGCCATCGGCAGCGGCGTGAGTGGTGCTTGGCTGTCACCTAACAAGGACATGAGACAGCGCAGTACCGCCACCAGCCGTGCGCTCTAGAATTTGCAGTGCGCGGTACTGCGCAGTCTATGCCTGGTGTTAGAGCGCTTGTGATGTTTTTTGGAGGGCGAGCGATGTCTTACGCACGTCAGCATCCCCGCGGAATCGCGATCTGATGACTCATGGTACCGCAGGCGCGCCGCATGGGTGGTGGCGGCAGATCTCGTCAGATCCTTACCGCGATGGGCTCGCGCTCGAGCTGTGGAGTCCGACGAACGAGGAGGCGGCCGACGTGTTGTGCGACGCGCATGCGCATACCGTGCATGTCGAGCGATATGGCGTCGAGATCCCGGTGGCAGTGTGGGAGTGGTTCACGCGGGAAGCGGTCGCGTTCGTGGCGTCGTTCAACGATCTCGCGACACCGCTCGATCCTGCTGGGTGGTCCGGTTTCAGTCTGGTGCCGTCGGCGGTACAACAGTATCGCAGAGGCGAATGACTGCGGGTCGGTGGAATGCAGCTTCGCCGGCACTACATCGGCGATACCCTCCTCGGCGCGGAGGGTGAAGGCGGTTGGAGCGCGTGAAGCGAGTTCGGTGCCGAGCGCGCTCTAACCCGCGTTGCTGCTGCCAAAGTGGCCGCTGATCGGTGCGCAATGTAAGGTTCAGGAGGCCACTTTGCAGCAGAACGCAGTTTCGTTGAGGCTGTAGAAAAAGCCTCAACAAGGCCCGCCACAGGAAGTCGCATCGCGAAACGTTCACGCGCGCCGGACATGCGCCGCGTCGTGCGCGGATTTGGACGGTGTGCCGCCGCCGACACGCGTCGGTGGTGCGCCCGCCCGTGTCCCTCGGCGCTCGTTCACGCCGCGTACCCCGCGTTGGTGAGCTTCTCGATGTTGTGCACCAAGCAAAAGAGCTGCCACTGGCCGTTGACCTTGGTGCGACCGCGCAGCGTGAAGCGATCGAGCCGCTTGTTGTAGCGCAGATTCCCGAACACCGGCTCCACGGTGGCGAATCGCCGCCCGTACGCCGCGCGCCCCGCCGGCGTATCGAGCCGCTGCTGCATGCGCGTCGTGTGCGTGTCCTTGGGCGGCGGGACCGTCGCGACTTGCACCCGCTCACGCAAGAACGCGACGTTGCGCACCGGTGTCGTGTCTGGCGTGCGGAGACACGCCGCGCGGAGCGCGCACGGCACGCAATCACGCTTCGCACCGCGAAAATGCTCGCCAACGTACCCCTTTCGTCACGTTGCTGGCACCTTTGCGGTACAACGACTTCCCCGCTGGACAGACACAGGTGCGCGCGGGCGCATCGTACACAAAATCATCCGGCGTAAACACGGCCGACTCGCGCGGGATCTCGCGCGACTTGTCATGCAACGGATCGAGCGCGGTCGTGTGGTGCGCGCGATCGGCCAACCGCTCATCGCGCTTGCGCATGTCGGGATCGGCAATGAGCGCCGTCACCTCGCGGGCCGCGAGTGCCGCGAGATTCGCGGCGCTGTGGTAGCCCGCATCCGCGGTGAGTACGGTGTCGTTCGTCCGAAGTGCGGTGAGCGCGTCGACCACCGGCACCAGCAATTCGTGCTCCGATCCCGTGCCATGCGCTTGGGCATTCACAATGATTTGATGCGCCGCATCGACCGTGGCCACACCAGTGTACCCTTGGATGACGCCCTTCTCCGTCGCCATCTTCGCACTCTCGTTGTCCGTCCGATTGCTGTTCCGCAGCCCACCTGTCGGCCCATGGCGATCCTCCGGATGCGTCGCCAGCCACGCGCGCAACTGCGCCGCGTCACGGGTCAGCCGCGCGACCCGCGCCGTCGTCTTGGCGGCGACATCGGGCTCCAGATCGAGCGTGTCTTCCGCGCGATGCCGATCGAGCATCGTCTGCGCGGCAGTCTCCAGCTTCTCGGCCCGCTGCGCAAACTCGGCGCGCGTGCCGCTCCGATGTTTCGACGCGTTGCTCGGCAGTTTGACGCCATCGATCGCAAACATCTCGCGCCCGATCAGCCCCTGGCCGTCGCACACCGCGAGCACCGCCGCAAACACTTGGGCGATGTCGTCGCGCAGCGTGCTGACGAAGTGGGCGATCGTCGTGAAGTGCGGCGCCGTCATCCCACACAGGGCCATGAACGTCACGTGCGCTTGGCACGCCCGCTCGATCGCGCGACTGCGGACGATCCCGTGCGAGTACGCGAAGAGCACGACCTGCAGCAGCATCGCCGGCGGGTACGCCGGCGCCCCGGTCGTGTCCTTCCGGAAGCGGGCGTCGAAGTGCGCCACGTCGACTTCGTGCTCGAGCACATGGTGCACCGCGTGCTCGAAC
>JANNVF010000039.1:0-3430 GCA_031414315.1 Hyphomonadaceae bacterium
GAACACCTTCCTGGCGATGGCGATCTGCGAGGGATGCAGCGTCCACGCGCCCGCGCAGCCCATCAGGAACGCATTGCGAAACTGCTGTTCGCACGCTTCGGGATCATCGAACGCGCCGAACGGGCCGTAGAACGGCTTGATCCCGTAGGTGACACAGGCATCGACCATGCGCGCGAAGGTGTAGTGCCAGAGATCCTGCTGCACCGACGCGCGCGGCCCGTCATCGGTGCGGGGATCCTCGATCACGCGATAGCCTGGATGGCCCCCGCCGACGCGCGTCGTCTTCATCGCGCGCGAGGCGGCGAGATCGGCGGGGCCGAGGGAAACGCCCTGCATCCGCGGGCTCGCGCCGCAGATCGCTTCGACGTTGACGACGCCCTGCGCGGTTTCCAGCAGCGCGTGCAGCAGGATCGGACGCTTGATCTTGTGCTTCGCTTCCAGCGAGGCGAGCAGCTGGTCCATGTAGAAGATGTCCCACGGGCCTTCGACCTTGGGCACGATGATCACGTCGATCTTGTCGCCGGCCTCCGCGACGATCTCGCTTACTTCCTCCAGGTGCCATGGCGAATTGAGACAGTTGATCCGGGTCCAGTAGCCGACGCCGGCGCCGGCGAAATCCACCGTCCGCGCCATCTCGATCAGCCCATGGCGGGCGTTGACCTTCTCGTCGGCCGGGATCGCGTCCTCGAGGTTGGCGAGCAGCACGTCGCACTCGGCCAGCATGTCGGCGGCCTTGGCGCGCATCTTCGGATTATGCGCCGGGATGAAGTGGATCATCCGCTCCAGCCTGACCGGCAGCTCGCGCAGTGGTGCGGGGGCGCCGACGGCGAGGGGCGTGAAGAACTGGCGCGGCGGCTTCATGGCGGGCTCCTTGAACATCCCGTTTCGCGCGCGTGCTGCAGTGCGTCAATCGCCCACGCCCAAATCCGGGCATGATGGGGGCGGCAACTTCCCGCGCCCGGTGAGAGCCGCTAGGACCATCCGGTACAGGAGCGCCCGCCATGCCCGTGATGACCTACCTCACCACCTGCCACTTCGACTTCGGGGCGCTGAAGCAGCTCGGGCCGTCGCTGAAGATGCTGGGCGTGACCCGGCCGTTCGTGGTGACCGACCAGGGCATCAAGGCTGCGGGCCTGCTGGACAAGGCGATCGCCGCCATCGGCGCCGATCCGGCCGGCGTCTACGCCGACACGCCGTCGAACCCCACCGAGACCGCCGCGCGCGATGCGGCGGCGCAGTACAAGGAGAGCGGCGCCGACGGCATCGTGGCGCTGGGCGGCGGCTCCTCGATGGACATGGGCAAGGCGGTCGGCCTGATGGCGACACACGAAGGCCCGTGGGAAAAATACGGCGGCACGCAGCGCGGCTCGAAGCTTATCGGCAAGATCCCGCCGCTCATCGCGATTCCGACCACGGCCGGCACCGGCTCGGAAGTCTCGGTCGGCTTCGTGCTGATCCTCGACAACGGCCGCAAGGAGACCTTCGTCTCGCCGAAGCTTATCCCGTCGGTCGCGATCTGCGATCCGGACCTGACGCTCGGCCTGCCGCCCGGCCTCACCGCCGCCACCGGCAT
This sequence comes from Hyphomonadaceae bacterium, assembly GCA_031414315.1. GTDB lineage: Bacteria > Pseudomonadota > Alphaproteobacteria > Caulobacterales > Aquidulcibacteraceae > VFBF01. The sequence continues at coordinate 1,574 of JANNVF010000039.1, forward strand.
GGACGCGATGACCCACTGCATCGAGGCGGTGCTGTCCCCCGTCGTGAACCCGCCGGCGGAAGGCATCGGTCTTGACGGCGTCTGGCGCGGCATCGGCCAGGACATGCTTGAGCGCGCGGTGGAGGACGGCAGCGACCGCGATGCGCGCTGGCACGTGATGATGTCGAGCTATCAGGGGGCGCTCGCGTTCGTGAAGGGCTTGGGCGCCGTGCACGGGCTTTCGCACGCGCTTGGCCGGGTCAAGGAACTGAAGCTGCACCACGGCACGCTGAACGCGATCATCTTGCCGCACTCGCTGCGGATGATCCAGGAAGCGGGCGCTGCAGGCGAAAAGCTCGCGCGCTTGCGGCAGGCCATGGGGCTTGGCCCCAACGGCGACGTGGCGCAGGCGATCGATGATCTCAACGCCCGCATCGGCATCCCGAAGTCGCTCTCCGCCATCGGCGTGAAGACCGAGCACTACGTCTCGGGCGCGGAGTACGCGCTGAGCGATCTTGCGACCGCCAGCAACGCGATCAAGTTCGGCGCGGGCGAGTACGAGGCGCTGTTCGAGCGGAGCTTGTAGCGCGCTGGAGCATGACCGCTGACCGCTGTTCGCCGAGAGCGGACGTTGAGAGAGCATGAAACGACCGGTCGTCCGTGGTAAGACGACGACGCAAGGACATTCGCATGAACAACGCGCTGGACCTATGTGACGAAGAGTTCGATCCAATCGAACTTCAGATTGAAATTGAGTCAGCCTTTGCGTTCCGACTGTCGGATGAGGAGGCATCGTCCGTTCGGACGATGGGCGACCTGCACGACCTCTTGATGAGCCGTCTGGCGCCGGTGAGCGGCGAGTCCTGCTTGACGACGATGGCCTTTCTACGCCTTCGTCGCGCGATAGCGCCTCTCGCACCGGACATCAAATTGCGACCGAACACATTGCTTTCTAAAATACCGGCGAAGTCGCCTAGAGTTTTGTTTGGCGCCATCCGGCTTGAAAACGGCCTCCGCTTGCCCAAGCTCGCCATGGGCTTGCTCACTGAAATCAGCAGCGTCTTGTTCATGTCGTTGCTTGTGATTGTGCCAGTTCTGTTGATCCTCAAAGTATCTTGGCTTTTTGTGACCGGCGTCGTTGTGGCGGTTCTTGCGATGATGTGGCCACTCCAACGCGTTGACCCGCTACGTTTCCCACGGAACTGCGACACCATTGGCGAACTTTCTCGTGCGGTGGCCGCACACAACGCCGCCGCCCTTGCCGACCAAGGCGCGAAGTTGGACTCAGAGACGATCTGGCAAGCTCTCGTGCAGCTTGTCGCGCCGTACGCGCTGATCCCAAAAACCAACATCAACCGAGAAACAACGATACTCCGGATCGTGTCCGCCTAGGCCCAACAGCGGTTGCGCCGAAATGGCCAACATGGGGTAAAAATGGGGGGATTGGCGCCCGCGCTATCCACCACTTTCCGGGACCGCCGGGGTCCCGCCGGCATACTGTTTTTGCTTGGCGCGCACGGGGCCGGCTGGAAGCCGACGCTCCGAGCCGGCGGCGTTTTCAGCGATTCAATCCGGTTGGGTTCGAAGGCGCCTTAAACTCCGTGGATCAGAACCGGAGCCGCCATGAAACTCGTCCAGCCACCTCGCGCACCTGATCCCGAACGCCTGCATGTGCTTGCCGCACAGCTCCGCGTTTGGGCGCTGGAGATCTGCGTCTGGCTGGCGGGGCTGGTGGGCAGGCGGATGCCGCGCGCGCTGCGCATCATGCTGCGCGAGGACATCCGCGAGGCGCTGTTCGGCGCACGCGTGCTGATCTTTCTGCTCGCGGTGCTGCGGCGCGATCGTACGCCGTTTATGGAAGGCACGGTGCGCCTACAG
>JANNVF010000040.1:0-2645 GCA_031414315.1 Hyphomonadaceae bacterium
GGGGGTTTTGGGCGGGCGCCCCACCATCCGCCCCCCCCGCCGGCGCGGGACCTGGGCCCCCCCCCCCCCCCCCCCCCCCGCCGCCCCCCCCCCCTGGGGGGCGACGGCGATGGCCCACATCTGGTCCGGGAGAACCAAGAATTTCATATCCATACCCGTCGCCTCGGGGGCGATTTCTTGTCTGGAGCCACTTTAGCCCGAGGCGATGAACGTCGGGTTTCAGCCGCACCCAAAATCAGGGCCAATATTCAAAATGTGGGACAAAAAATCGGAGGCGTCGGCTCCGGACTGCTCAAGTCTTGGCCCGACTCCTAATCGGCGTTAATCTTCGCGAACACATCGGGGAGAAAACAGCGTGACAAAACTCGACTGGGCGGCCGTGTTCGCCGGCGTCAACATCCTGCTCATCTTTCTGCTGTCGCTCGGCGTGGTCAGCGCCCGGCGCAAGCACAAGGTCCTGCTCGGCGATGGCGGTAACCCGGCGGTCCTGCGGGCGATGCGCGCGCACGCCAACGCCACCGAATACATCCCCGCCGCCCTCGCGGGCCTGACCCTGCTCGCGGTCATGGAGCCGGTGTCGCTCCTGCACATCCAGGTCCTGGGCGGCGTCCTGACCGGGGGCCGTATCCTGCATGCCATCGGCCTGTCGACCAGTTCGGGGCTCTCGGCAGGCCGGGCCACCGGCATGATCGCCACCTGGCTCGCGTTGATCGGGATCGGCGGGATGCTGGTCTGGGCCGGCCTTTCACCCATGCTCTGAGCCACCGCAGACGCCGGTTGCCTGGGGCGCCGACGCGCGCCATGTAGGGGCCATGCCTTACGATACGGCTTTTGACGGCGCGCTCGGCGCCCTTCTCGACCACGCACGCGCCGCCGGCGCGGATTCTGCGGACGCCAGCCTCTCCATGAGCGAGAGCCTGTCTGTCGATGTGCGGATGGGCGAATTCGAGGGCGTGGAGCGGTCCGAGGGCCGCTCCATTGGATTGCGGGCGTTCCTCGGCAAGCGGCAGGCGGGCGCGACCACGTCCGACCTGTCACCGGATGGCCTGAAGGCGCTGGCCGAGCGCGTGGTGGAGATGGCCAGGCTCGCGCCGGAAGATCCGTTCTGCGGACTTCTTGACGCCTCCGAACGCGCTACGTCGTTCCCGGATCTCGACACGCACGACGACGCGCGGCCTGACGCCGATGCGCTTGAAGTCATGGCGCTGGAAGCCGAGCAGGCCGCGCTCGGCGTCGCCGGCGTCACCAATTCATCGGGCTCGGGCGCATCGTGGAGCGCGGGCTTCGTGGAGATGCGCACCTCGGATGGCTTCTCCGGCGGCTCACGGGCAAGTTCGTACGGCGTCGGCGTCAGCGTGATCGCCGAACGCGACGGCAAGATGGAGCGCGACTACGACGGGCGCTCCACGCGGTTCCTGAGCGAACTCCCCGCCGCATCGTCGTTGGGCCGCACCGCCGGCGAACGCGCCGTGGCCCGCCTCGGCGCGCGCAAGATCGAGAGCCGCAGGGCGCCGGTGATCTTCGAGAACCGCGTGTCGAGCCGTCTCATCGGCCCGCTGCTCGGCGCGATCTCCGGCGCGGCGGTGGCGCGCGGCGTGTCGTTCATGAAGGAGAAGCTCGGAGAACAGGTGTTCGCGAAGGGCGTCGTGATCGAGGACGATCCTTTCCGTCGCCGTGGGCTGGCGTCGCGTCCGTTCGACGGTGAAGGCGCGGCTGGCCTAAAGCGCAATCTCATCGACGACGGCGTGCTGACGACGTGGATGCTCAACGCCTCGGCCGCACGCCAACTTGGATTGAAGTCCACCGGCCACGCCACCTTGGGGCACGGTGGCCCGCCGGGAATTTCATCGAGCAACGTCACGCTGCAACCGGGCGAGCGCGACCTCGAAGCGCTGATGGCCGACGCCGGCGAAGGCGTGCTGGTGACAGAAATGTTTTCGCCGTCACTCAACGCCAACAACGGCGACTGGTCGGTTGGTTTTTCGGGGTTCTGGTTCGAGAACGGCGCGCGGGCCTATCCGGTGAGCGAGATCACCGTCGCCGGCAATCTGCTCGAGATGTTCGCGCGCCTCATTCCGGGCGCCGATCTCGAGCGTCGCGGCGGCGTCGATGCGCCGAGCATCCTGGTCGATGACCTTGCCATCGCCGGAGTCTGAACGCCCCTTCGACGCCCTCGAAGATCTGGCCCTGCTGCGCGACGCCGCGCTGTCGGTGGGCCCCTTGCTGCGGGCGAAGTTCGGCGCTGACTTCGAAGTCTGGTCGAAGGGCGCCGCTGGCCCTGTGACGGAAGTCGATATCGCGGTCGACCGCATGCTCAAGGAATTCCTGACGGCGGCGCGGCCAGACTACGGCTGGTTGTCGGAAGAGATCGCCGACAACCCCGATCGGCTGACCAAGCGCTGCGTCTTCGTCGTCGATCCCATCGACGGCACCCGCGCCTTCATCAAGCGCAAACCGGAGTTCTGCACCGCGCTCGCGGTGGTGCGCGACGGCCAGCCGCTCGCGGGCGTGGTCTACAATCCGATCCTGGAGGAATTGTTCGAGGCCTCCCATGGCGGCGGCGCGCGTCTCAACGGCGAGCGCACGCGCGTGAGCGACACCGCCGCGATCGAGGACTGCAGGATGATCGGCCCGCAGGATCTGTT
>JANNVF010000041.1:0-2769 GCA_031414315.1 Hyphomonadaceae bacterium
ACTGTTCAAGGGCGCGGGCGCGATGCGATCGAGCGTGGAAAGGTCACGGGGGCGGGCATGTAGTGCAAAACCGTGACGGTCCGGCGTGTGGTGTCGAACAGCATCACCCCGCACGCCGCGTTGAACCTGACCCTCGGGTAAACATGCCCGGACGCAGGCAACGCGAACAGAAACGGTCGCGGGGACGCGGTGTTGCGTGTCTTCTTTTTCTACCCTGCGCTTCCGATGCGGAGCGCCGCGTCCCCGGCCCTCCAGCTAGGGCCAAGTGAAGTGAACCCGCAAAGCCGCAGGCTTGTGCGGCACGCACTGCTGCTCGAAGAACGAGGGTGGGAGAGCGCGCGCTCAGGCGGCGTCGCTTTTCGCTGACGCTTCGAACACCGCGAGCAGACCATCGAGGCCACGGGCGGCGCGCAGGCGCTCGCGCACCTCGGCGCGGCGCAGGAAGCGCGCGACGCGGGCCAGCGCCTTCAGGTGATCGGCGCCGCGATCGGCCGGGGCGAGCAACAGAAACACGAGGTCGGCGGGGCGGCCGTCGAGCGCATCGAAATCCACCGGCGGATCGAAACGCGCGAATGCGCCGATCGGGTGCTTCACACCCGCCGCGCGGGCATGAGGAATCGCCACGCCTTCGCCCATGCCGGTGCCGGACAGACGTTCGCGCAGCTGCACCGCGTCGAAGATCGCGCGCGGATCGAGCCCGGCGGACTCAGCCAGCGCGTCGCACACGGTCTGCAGGGCCTGGCGCTTCGAGGATGCGTGCACCTTGGGCAAGATTGCCGTGGGCGACAGAACGTCAATGAGGTCCGGCATGTGTTCCCACCCTTTTGGGGCCGAAGTGGAGTGCGCGGTGATCCGACGGGATGACCTTGCAAGAAGCGTCGCAGCGGGTGTCATGAGGCGCCGTTGACCTGCCCGTTGGCGCCCGCCGCCCGGCCGGGATCGACCCAGCCGATATTTCCGTCCGCGCGGCGGTAGACGAGACTCAGGCCGCCGTGCGCCGCGTTCCGGAACAGAAGCGCCGGCTCCTCCATAAGTTCCAGCTGCATCACCGCCATCGCCACCGGCATTGTCCGCACCGACGCGGTGGTTTCGGCGATTACCAGCGGCGCGCCATCGCCCCGCTCGGCGACCGAACCGTCCTCGTCGTCTCCCTCTTCAAGCGGGGCCAGCACATACGCCGAGGCGTTTTCGGCGGGAAGGGGGTGTTTGTTGTCGGCGTGATGATTTTTCAGGCGCCTTTTGTAGCGCCGCACCCGTTTGGCGATTTTTTCCAAGGCGTCACTGAACGCGATGTGGGCGTCGCCGCCCTTGCCTTCGGACTGCAGGGTCATGCCGGAAGAAAGGTGGACCACGCAGTCCACTTCGTAGCCTAGTGGCGCCTTGCTGACGGTGACCGAGGCGTCGGTGGCGCGGCTGAAGACCTTGGCGATCCCCTCCGTCAACTCGTCCGAAATCCGGGTTCGGAGGGCTTCTCCGACATCCATGTGACGGCCGGCGACCTGAACGCGCATGCGCACTCTCCTTGCCCGGAAACAGCAAGACGGCGGCTCTACGGACGCCTCGTCTTGGTGACCCAGTCGCCCGCTCCGAGGAGAACGCTACGCCGATGGGAGTGGGTGTCAATGCGTTCGGCAGCCACCTTCCAGCCACCTTTCGGTGACTGCCGAACACTTGAGCTAAAGGCGCCTCATGGCGCGTCGACGAGGACGATTTCGGCGTCGTCTTTCGCCTCGATGGCGATTGTCGTCTCATTGTGCAGTGCTGCGCCGTCGCGCTCGTTCAACGCGACGCCATTGACCGTCACGGCGCCCTTTGCGACGACGAGATACGCGTTGCGCTTTTCGCCGAGCACGTAGTTGGCGTGCGATCCGGCTTTCACTGTGGCGCCAAGGATGCGCGCATCCTGACGGATCGGCAGCGCGCCGGCTTCCTGATCGTCCGCGAAGCCCGATGCGAGCGTCACGAATTTGCCGGCGCGTTCTTCCTTCGGGAACTTCGCGGCGCCCCAGTACGGTTTGCCGCCACGCGTCTTCGGCACGATCCAGATCTGGAACAGTCGCGTGACCTCGTCATCGACGTTGTATTCGGCGTGCGTGACGCCTGAGCCTGCCGACATCACCTGCACGTCGCCCGCTTCGGTGCGGCCACGATTGCCCATCGAATCTTCGTGGGTGATCGCGCCTTCGCGCACGTAGGTGATGATCTCCATGTCCGCGTGGCTATGCGGCGAGAAGCCGGTTTTCGGCTGGATTGCGTCGTCATTCCACACCCGCAGAGCGCCCCAGTTGACGCGCTTTGGGTCGTTGTAGCCGGAGAAGGAGAAGTGATAGCGCGCGGCCAGCCAGTCGTTGTCGAACTGGCCGAGCGAGCTGAATGGGCGAACGTCAATCATCTATGCCGCTCCTGTCTGCTTCCCGGCGATCTCCGCGACGCGGCGCCCCTGATAGCGCGCCACTGCGCGTTCTTTCTCGGTCGGCGTGCGATCGCCCTTCGGTCCCGCAATCGTGCCGGCGCCATACGGCGAGCCGCCACGAATTTCGGACACGTCGCTCAGCTCTGTCGCGCCATACGACGCGCCGACGATGATCATGCCGTGATGCAGCAGCGTGGTCATCACGGAGAGGATGGTGGACTCCTGCCCGCCGCCCTGCGTGGCCGTGGAGACGAACACGCTGCCGACCTTGCCCAGCAGCGCGCCGCGCGCCCACAGGCCGCCTGTCTGGTCGAAGAACGTCCGCATCTGGCCCGTCATGTTGCCGAACCGGGTGG
>JANNVF010000042.1:0-5874 GCA_031414315.1 Hyphomonadaceae bacterium
AAAAAGAAACGATCGTGGGGACGCGGTGTTGCGTGTCTTCTCTACTTCTACCCTGCGCTTCCGATGCGGAGCGCCGCGTCCCCGGCCCTCCATCAAGGGCCAAGTGAAGTGAACCCGCAGCGCAGTTAGCGCGTGCGGCTATCCGTGCTGTCCGCTCTTCGACGGCGACGGCGGCTCCTTGTCGGGATCGCTCCACCCCGTCTGCTTGCGCACCAGCGGCAGAAAAAGCGGTTTCGGCAGCGCGTAGAGCGCCTTCAGGATCCAGGTGAAGCGGCGCGGGAACGTCGTCTCGAAGCCGCCGCGCGCGACGGCGTCGGCGATGCGCCGGGCGGCGGTCTCCGGCGTGATCATGAACGGCTTGGGAAACGCGTTGTCGTCCTGCGCCGGAGTCTCCACGAACCCCGGCGTCGCCAGCGACACCCCGACGTTGCAGCGATCGAGCTCGATCTTCAGGCACTGCGCCATATTGATCAGCGCGGCCTTCGACGCGCCGTACGCCGACGCCGTCGGCATGCCGCCGAACCCGGTCGCCGACGACACGATGTGCACGTGGCCCGCGCGGGCCGCCACCATGTCGGGCAGCACCGCTTCCAGCGCGTGCGCGACGCCCATCAGGTTCACATCGAACGTACGGCGATACACCGATGCGTCGGGCGCGCGCGCATCGGTCGCGAGATAGACGCCGGCGTTGGCCACAAGCAGCCCGATCGGGCCGATCTCCGTGCGGATGCGCGCCGCCGCCGCCTGCATGGAGTCCCGGTCCGTGACGTCGGCGGGGATCGGCGCGATGGCGCGGGCGCGGGCCGCGACCTTGGCCAACCCGTCCGCGCCGCGCGCCGTCGCAGCGACCTTCCAGCCCCGTTGCGCCAGCTCCACCGCGAGCGCCGCGCCGATGCCGGAGCTGGCGCCGGTGATCCATGCACATCCGTTGCGCGGCAGGGCCGGTATGCGCATTCAGGCGAGCAATCGCGCAGTGATCCGCGCCAGGGCGCCGTGAAACTTGAGCGCGCCGGTGGTCGCCACGAGACAGACGCAATCGTCGCCCGGCGGCACCTGCGGGCTGTGATCGAGCCCTTCGTCGGCAAAGCCGATGTCACCGACTCCGTAAACGCCGGCGCAGTCGGAAAATGTCCCGGCCAGCACGAGCGTCAACTCCTCCGCGGTGTGGCCATGCGGCGCCAGCGCGCCACCGCCCACCAGCCGAATCAGCGATGCGCCCGCCACCGGCAACCGCAGCTCCCGGAGGCCGGGCGCGCGCCAGCGCCAATTCAGGTTGTCGGGCGTACGCGCGGCCGCCTCGATCAGCGCGCGGGCTGCAATCAGCCGGTCGGAGGCCCGCGCGTCCCCGGGGACTGCGTCCGTCGTCGGCGCGAAGGGCAACGCACTGACCTCTACGGGCTCCAGGGCCTCAAGAAAGGCGCCGCCCGCCACCTCAAGCGCGTTGGCGTAGGCCTTCGCCGACGGCCTCAGGCGCGCGTGCGTCTCCACCAGCAACGCCTGCGCGGGCGCGAGAGCACCGGCGGCATGGTCGAGCATCAGGACGTCGTAGGCGTGCTGGGCCGTCAACCGGCGCATCCCTCACAAGTGAATCGTCGTGCAGTACGCCCTGACTTGCCTGGTGGATCAAGAGTTGAACCTCCCGCACCGCCCGGCTTAGGTTGGGATCATGACTGGCCTCCCAGAAGACCCCCTCGTCGATGTTCACTGGCTCGCGGCGCGCCGTAGCGCGCCCGATGTGCGCGTGATCGACGCCACCATGTTTCCCCCCGGCGACACGCGCGACCCGCGCCTCGCCCACACCGAGGCCCGCATCCCGGGCGCGGTGTTCTTCGATATCGATGAAATCGCCGACACCGCCACCGACCTGCCGCACATGTTGCCGGCCCCGGAGAAGTTCGCCTCGCGCATGCGCAAGCTGGGCGTCGGCGACGGCAACCGTATCGTGGTCTACGACCAGCTCGGCCTGTTCTCCGCCGCCCGCGTATGGTGGACCTTCCGCGTGATGGGCCACGCCGATGTCGTCGTGCTGGACGGCGGCCTGCCGGCGTGGACCGCCGCCGGATTCGACATCGAAGACGGCCCGCCGAACACGCTGTCGGAGCGCCACTTCACCGCGCGACTGCACCTCGACCTCGTGCGCTCGCTGCCGGACATGCGCACGCTGGTCGGCGGCGGTGGCGCAGGTGTCGTCGACGCGCGGCCCGCCGGACGTTTCGCCGGTCGCGATCCCGAACCGCGCGCCGGTTTGCGGTCAGGCCACATGCCCGGCGCGGCGAACGTCCCGTTCCTCGATGTGCTCGACGCGGATCGCCGCATGAAATCGCGCGATGCGCTGCAGACGGTGTTCGACGCCGCGCACGTCGATACGCGCAAGCCGCTGGTCTGCACCTGCGGATCCGGCGTCACCGCGTCAGTGCTTGCGCTGGCGCTGGCGCGGCTGGGGCGCTGGGACGCGGCCGTCTACGACGGCTCGTGGGCGGAATGGGGCGGACGCGACGATACGGCCATCGTCACCGCATGAGCGACGCCATCGATCCACGCTGGCGACCTGAAACGCGGCTCGTGCGTGCGGGTCGCGGCGGCGTGGCCGAACATGGCCCGGTCAATCCGGCGATCCAGCGCGGCTCCACCGTGCTGCTGCCCTCGCAGAAGGCGCTGCACGGGCCGGGCAAGACATACGGGCTGGATGGCTTTGCGGTGCACGATGCGCTGTCTGCGGCGCTGGCGGACCTGACAGGCGCCGCGGGCGCGGTGCTGACGCCCTCCGGGCTTGCGGCGTGCACGGTCGCGTTGCTGGCGGCGACGCGTACCGGCGGCGAAGTGCTGGTCACCGATTCCGTCTACGCGCCGACGCGCCGCTTCTGCGATGGCCTGCTTGCCCGCTTCGGCGTCAGTACGCGCTACTACGATCCACGCATCGGCGCCGGCGTCGCCGCTCTGATGTCGGAACGTACGCAGGCGCTGTTCCTGGAGTCACCCGGCTCGCTGACGATGGAAATCCAGGACGTGCCGGCGCTGGTCGCAGCGGCGCGAGCGCGCGGCGTAACGACCATCATTGACGACACCTGGTCGGCGGGCGTGCTGTTCAATCCGTTCGACCACGGGGTCGACATCTCCGCGCAGGCGCTGACGAAATATCAGGGCGGCCACGCCGACGTGCTGATGGGCGCGGTGTCGGCGCGCGATCCTGTGATGCTGGCGCGCGCACGCATGGTCGTGAAAGAGCTCGGCCTGGGTTGCGGCGCGCCGGAAGATGCCTACCTGACACTGCGCGGCATGCGGACGATGATGCTCCGCATAGAACGGCAGGCGGCGTCGGCTCTAAAGATTGCACAGTGGCTGACGGGACGCGCCGAGGTTGCGCGGGTTCTTCACCCGGCGCTGCCGTCGCATCCGGACCATGCGCTTTTCATGCGCGACTTTTCCGGCGCGGCGGGCCTCTTCTCCATTGTGCTGCACCAGGTCAACAAGAAGCAGGTCGCGGCGATGCTGGATGGCTTTCGTCTTTTCGGGCTCGGTTTTTCGTGGGGCGGCTACGAGAGCCTCCTCATCGACTGCAACGAGCAAGGCAATCGCACCGCCGTGCCGTGGACCGATCCCGGCGTGCTGCTGCGATTGAGCATCGGGCTTGAGCATCCCGATGATCTCATCGCAGACCTCGATGACGGCTTTGCGCGGCTCGCGGGCTGACTACCAGACGATCGTCGCGGTGATCGTGTCGGTATAAACGCCGGGCCACGCCGTTGGGGCTGCAGGCGCGCGGGCGTAGATCGTGTCCGTCTTCGACGTCGCGCCAAGCCCGATCAGGAAACCGTTCGAGACCACGGCGCTGCCGCCACCGCCATCGCCCCAGATCTCGGTGTGGGCGCCGTCCTTGTACAGATTGTAGGTGAGCGTGTGGGCGCCGCTCGTCATGGTGCGCGCCGCGTAGGTCCCAGATCCGCCGCGAGAAAGCTGGATGTCGTAACCGACCGGCAGACCGATCGGCCCGCACGTCACCGTCACATCGCCGGTCGTGTTCGTAGCGCTGCCTGCCAGCGGGTTGATCGTGCCAAACGCCACGGGCGCGACATCGACGCTGCAAGAGCACACCAGACAGAAAGCCAGCGCTGACGCGGGCGACAGCACCATGAACATGACGACTGTCGCGCCAGTCAGTCCGAAATGCGTAGCCTTCATGACACTCTCCGGCAGATGATGGGCGATGACGCATCAAGCGCGGCGCGATCAATGATGGCTTCGCATGCGTCTGCGCCAGCGCGCCGCAACACCTTTGGCGCGTGCACCCCACCGACAAACACGCGCCCGTCACGACCCACGGGATAGCGTTGGTCCTCCGCCATCAGGATGGCGCCCACGGGCAGCGGCGCGCCAGTCTCGTCGACAATGCGCGTGTCGCCCGCTGCGCCCGTCTCCACCGGAAAGCGCACGACTGTACCGGCCCGCGGACCGGGCGTCGCCGTCAGCGCATCTTCGACCACGAGCGCGCCGTCCGGCAGATCATTGATCTCGATGCCAATACGATTGCGCTCGTAAGGGCGCAGCGCCGTAACCAGCAGACGCCCGTCTGTGCCAGTGACGCCAACGGCAGTGTTTTCGCGCAGCACCCGCACGTTCGGCGCGCCAGCATCGACCAGCGCGAAACTCTCCCGCACCGGCTGCGCTAGATGCAGGCCGCCATCGATCCACACCAGGCCGAACGCCGCCTGCGCGCGCAACCCGTTCTGTCGCCAGGTCCGGCTCGCCTCGATATCGGCCTCGCCAAATCGCCCCCTCAGGCTGAGACCCGCCTCCGTGCGCGGATTGTCTCCGACACGCGCCGCGACGCGCCAGCCGAGACCGCCTTCCTGCAGCGGCGTCTGCTGTGCACGCGCCTGGGCCGACAAGCGGCCGCCCTGGGAGGTGACCGATTGAGATAGCGCGCGCGTCTGACCGAGCGGAGTGACAAGAGAAATCCCGGCGGAAATTTCGGTCTCGCCATCGTCCGTGTAGAGCAGACTGAGGCCCAGTGTACCGAAGCGCTCCAGCGGCGGCGCGTATTCGATGGCTGCCGTCATCAGATCATCCGTTTCGCGGTGATCGGCCAGCGTGGCCGTGAACGACACAGCACCGTGTCTGCGGCTCGAAGCACCAGCCGACAGCGCCGCGCGCGTGCGGGGCGGTGCGAACGTTGCGCTGGCGCGCGCGAACCCTTCCTCAGTAGTCTCCACATCGGCGCTGAGGGAGAACGCCGCGCTCGACCGCATCCAGCCAAGCCGGGCCTGGACGCCCTCGCCGTCGCTGCCGAAGCTCCGAGCGATCGACATGTCGAACTGGCCGATCGTGTCCGGCGTCCAACTCGCGCCAACCAGGACGCCCGTGGACCCACCGGACGCGTCCGCGCGAAGATCGGCGGTGAAGGCTTCGCTCACGCCGAGGCGATAGAGCCCCGAGACGACCGCCCGTCCGTAGTCGGCGCTCTCGATCGCGAAATTCTCGCGCAGCACACCAAGCGCAACCGAAAAATCGGAAAGTCCTGGCCGCAACATCTCGCGTCCCGCATAGAAGCGCTGCGACGTCACTCGCTCGCGCCCAAGCACGTCGGTGACTACCACGCGCGCGGCGCCCGCGCCGGTCACGACAGGCGGGTCGGCTATCGTGAACGGTCCCGCCTCCACGCGCTCGCGCAGACGCAGCGCCCCGTCCACGTAGAGATCGACCACCGAGGGCATTGTCGCCACGCCGGAAAGCGTTGGCGTCGGCGTGGTCACGAACCCTGGCTCAAGCGTGAAATCCCGTGCGATCTGCACGCCGGCGAACCGGAACGCGGCCGTCGTCGCACCGGCGCGGGCCACCGAGTCACCGATCCTGTAGCGGACGCGGTGCGCAGCATCG
>JANNVF010000043.1:0-5565 GCA_031414315.1 Hyphomonadaceae bacterium
AGCGCCTTCTCCGCCGCATCGGCGTTGGTCGCCTTTGAATCGTTGATGAAGCGCACGCCCTCGACCACGCCCGCGACTTCGAGCCGGTGCTCAAGCCCCGGAAAGCTGGCGATGCCAGCAGCGATGTCGCGCGGCGAAAGACCAAGTGCGCGCGTCGCCGCGTACGCCGCCGCCGCGTTCTGCGCGTTGTGACGCCCGGGCAGCGTGATCGCCGTACTCAGGTCCATCGCCAGTTCGGCGCGGCCGGTGAGCGCATCGTAGATGCGTCCGCCGAGCGTGGTGACGCCGCGAGACAGCGCCTGCCCCGCCGAGATCGGCGCGGTCTTGCGCGCGCCGGCGGTGAGTTCGGTGCAGAGTTGCGCGCCGTAAGCGTCATCGACGCCCACCACCGCCCAGTCGCCCGAGCCCTGGTTGCGGAAGATGCGTTTCTTGGCGGCGAGATAGCCCGCCATGCCGCCGTGGCGATCAAGATGATCCGGCGTGAGATTGAGGAACACCGCTACCGTGCAGCGCAGGCTCTCGGTGAGATCGAGCTGGTACGACGACAATTCCAGCACATAGTAGGCGCCCGCGTGCAACGCCTCGAGACCGAGCACGCCTTCGCCGATGTTGCCGCCGACGCGAACGTCCTTGCCGGCGCTGCGCAGGATGTGACCGATCAGCGACGTGGTGGTGGATTTGCCGTTGGTGCCGGTGACGCCGACGATCTTCGGGCGCGCGTGCGCCGGCAGCGCGTTCACCGCGCGCGCGAACAGCTCGATGTCGCCGATGACCGGCACACCGACGGCGCGGGCGAGATCGACGACGCGGTGCGGCTTGGGGTGGGTCAGTGGAATGCCCGGCGACAGCACCAGCGCGGCGAAGTTGCGCCAGTCGCGCAGGTTGATGTCGGAGAGAGCGATCCCTTCCGCTTCCGCCGCCGCGCGCGAGGCTTCGTTGTCGTCCCACGCGTGCACGATCGCGCCGCCGGCCAGAAGCGCGCGCGCCGCCGACAGGCCCGAACGCGCCAGGCCGAACACGGCCACCTCGCGACCGGCGAATTCGGTGATCGGGATCATCGCGCGCGCCTTCCCCTAACGCAGCTTCAGCGTGGCAAGGCCCGCCAGCGCGAAGATCACCGACACGATCCAGAACCGGATCACGATGGTCGGCTCCTGCCAGCCGAGCTTCTCGAAGTGATGGTGGATCGGCGCCATCAGGAATACGCGCTTGCCCGTGGCCTTGAACACCGCGACCTGGATCATCACCGACAGCGCTTCAGCGACAAACAATCCACCGATGATCGCCAGCACGATCTCATGCTTGGCCGCCACCGCCACGGCGCCGAGCATACCGCCGAGCGCCAGCGAGCCAGTATCGCCCATGAAGATGCGCGCGGGCGGCGCGTTGAACCACAGGAAGCCGAGACCGGCGCCGAGCACCGAACCGAGCAGCACCGACAGTTCACCGACGCCCTTCACGTGGTGGATGCCGAGATACTCGGAATAGTCCGCGCGGCCGACGAGGTAGGCGATCAGCGCGAACGCCGCCGCCGCAATCATCACCGGCACGATGGCGAGACCGTCGAGGCCATCGGTGAGGTTGACCGCGTTGCCGGCGCCGACCACCACGAACATGCCGAACAGCGTGAAGAACACGCCGAGCGGCACCACGAAGTTCTTGAAGAACGGCACCGCCACGGACGTGAAGTCCCCGCCCGCGAGCAGCGCCTGCCAGAACACCACGCCGTTGGAGGCATCACCGCTCGCGCGCCATTGCGCAGCAAGCACGATCAGCACCGCCGCGAGCGCCACGAGAAACTCGAGCGACAGACGCAGGCGCGAGGACAGGCCATCGGCCTTCTGTTTGGTCACCTTGCGGAAGTCGTCGACGAAGCCGATCGCGCCGAAGCCGAACGTGACGAGCAGCACCGCCCACACGTAGGGGTTGGTCAGGTCCGCCCACAGCAGGCCCGCCACCGCGAGGCTGAACAGGATGATGAACCCGCCCATCGTCGGCGTGCCCTTCTTGGTCAGCAGGTGACCGGCGGGGCCATCCTCACGGATCGGCTGGCCCTTGCCCTGCTTGAGCCGCAGCCAGTCGATCAGCGGCTTGCCGATGATGAACGCGGTGAACAGCGCGGTGACCACCGCGCCGCCGGTGCGGAATGTGATGTAGTTGAACAGGTTGAAGAGCTGGTTGGCGCCCTCAAGACTGCCGAGAAACGGAAGCATCGATATCCCTGTCTTATGCTGTCGCCAGCATCTTCAGGGATTCCACCACCCTGAACATACGCGATCCGTTGGAGCCTTTGATCAGTACGACGTCGCCCGCGCGCAGCGCTTCCTTGAGCGCAGGCGCAAGCGCGTCGGCGTTTTCGGCATAGACGCCGTGCTGCGCCGCGGGAAGCGCGTCCCACAGCGACTTCATCCGAGCGCCCGCGCAGAACACGAGATCCGCCGATTCGGCCAGCGTCGGCGCAAGGCCGGCATGATAGCGCAGTTCGTCAGGCCCGAGTTCCAGCATGTCGCCCAGCGCGGCGATGCGCCGGCCGCCTTCGCCGGGCTTGCGCGCCGCGAGCGTGCGGAATGCCGCTTCCATGGAGGCGGGGTTGGCGTTGTAGGCGTCGTCGAGCAGCGTGAAGGCGCCGTTGGGGCCGTTGATCGTCACCACCTGCCCGCGCCCCGCTGGCGCCGCGAAATCAGCGAGCGCGTGCGCGGCGGCGTGCAGATCGCCGCCCGCCACATCGGTGGCGGCGAGGGCGGCGATGCTGTTCAGCGCCCAGTGCGCGCCCGGCGCGCCGATCCGGTAGCGGATCTGGCGGCCGAGAATGTCGGCTTCCGCGACCGCGTAGTCGTCGTGCATGTCGAACTTCAGCAGCCGCGCTTCACACTCCGCATCGCGACCGAAACGCACGACCGTGCGGGCGCGTTCCTGCGCGCGGTTGAGCAGCACCATCGCCGCCGGCGCCTCGTTCGGCACGATGGCGACGCCGTCGGTGGTCAAACCGGCGTAGATGTCGGCCTTCTCTTCCGCGATGTTCTCCAGCGAGCCCAGCGCTTCGATGTGCGCGGGCGCGATGGTGGTGATGAGCGCCACATGCGGGTTCACAAAGTGCGCCAGCGGGCTGATCTCGCCACGATGGTTCATGCCGATCTCGAACACGCCGAACTGCGACGACTTCGCCATCCGCGCCATCGTCAGCGGCACGCCCCAGTGGTTGTTGTAGCTCTTGGTCGACGCGTGCGTCGGCGCCTGCGCGCGCAGGCATGCGGCGAGCACTTCCTTCGTGGATGTCTTGCCGACCGAGCCCGTCACCGCGATGCGCCTGGCCCCGCAACGATCGCGCGCGGCCGAACCCAGCATGCCGAGCGCCATCAGCACGTCTTCCACGACAAGCAGGTTTCCCGCTCTCTGCACTTTCGCAAGATCACTCACCACCGCCGCACAGGCGCCTTTTGCGAACGCATCGGCGACGAACTCGTGCCCGTCGCGCACATCGGCCAGCGCCACGAACAGGTCGCCCGGCTCCAGTGTGCGCGTATCGATGGAGACACCCGTCGCGATCCACGAATCCGCGCCGTGCAGCTTGCCGCCGGTGGCGTCGGCCGCGTCTTCCGCGAGCCAGAGGGCTTCAAGCATGCACGCCTCCGCCGTCCGCGAGCGCCTTGGCCGCAACATCCTGATCCGCGAACGGATGCACGACGCCAGCGACGATCTGCCCGGTCTCGTGGCCCTTGCCCGCGATCAGCAGCGCGTCTCCTGCCTTCAACATCGACACCGCCTCCTGAATCGCGCGCGCGCGATCACCGATCTCCAGCGCTTCGGGCGCGCCAGCAAGGATCGCACGCCGAATCGCAGCGGGATTTTCCGAGCGCGGGTTATCGTCGGTGACGATCACCACGTCAGCGAACTTCGCGGCGATGGCGCCCATCTTCGGACGTTTGCCCACGTCGCGTTCGCCGCCGCAGCCGAACACGACAATAATTTTTCCGGGCGCATGCGGGCGCGCGGCGCGCAGCAGCACATCGAGGCCGTGCGGCGTGTGCGCGTAATCCACAAACACATGCGCGCCATCCCGCGTGGCGCCGATGTGTTCGAGGCGTCCCTTTACGGGCTTCAGCGCCGCCATGCCCTTCCACACCGCGTCCGGCGCTTCGCCAAGCGCCAGCGCCAGCGACGCCGCCGCCACCGCGTTCAGCGCCTGGAACTCGCCGATCAGCGGCAGCTCCACGCGCGCCGCCGCGCCATACCATTTGAGATCGAGCGTCTGTCCGTTCGGGCGCGGCTGAATCTCCGCGATCTTCAGCCCATCGGCGCCCGCGCGCCAGCCGCACGCGACGACATTGAGCCCGCGCGCCTTCGCCGCCGCTTCGAACGCCGGGCCTTCGCTGGCGTCAGCATTGACGACGGCGGGCTGTCCGGGCTTCAGCAGCGACCACAGCCGCAGCTTCGCCTCGCGATAGCCTTCCATGTCGCCGTGATAGTCGAGATGGTCCTGCGTGAGATTGGTGAAGGCGCCGCCGGCGAGCTTCACGCCATCGAGACGATGCTGATCCAGCCCATGACTTGAAGCTTCCATGGCCGCGTGCGTCACGCCGTCGTCGGCGAGCATCTGCAGCGTCTCGTGGATCGCGACGGGATCGGCGGTCGTGTGGCCGAGATCCTGTGTGTTCTCGCCCCAGATGGCGCCCAGTGTGCCGAGGCTCGCGGAGCTGCGGCCCGCGTGCGCCCAGATCTGGCGGAGAAAATCGACGGTGGAGCTTTTGCCGTTGGTGCCGGTGACGGCGACAAGCGTTTCCGGCTGGCGCGGCGCAAGACGGCTCGCAGCGATGGCCAGCGCGCGGCGCGGATTGGAGGTGACGATCTGCGGCACGCCGGGATCGGCGTCGAGATCACCGGCCGACAACACCGCGACCGCGCCCTGCGCCACGGCCTTGGCAATGAAGGCGCGCCCGTGTGCGGCGGAACCCGCCAGCGCCGCGAACACGAAGCCGGACTTTATGCGACGGCTGTCGGCGGTGAGGCCGGTAACGGTAACGGCGGCGCTGTCGCGCAGGACGCCGTCGTCGAAGAGCTGATCCAGCCTCATGGGGCGCCTCTGCTCGGCAGCGCATCCTGCGCCAGAAACGGCGCGATCCGCGCCACCGTGCGCCCGACCGCCGGCGCGGCGACGGCGCCCCCGGTCGCGAGGTTGCCGTTTTCCGCCGTGCGCTGCGGTTCATCGAGCGCCAGCACAATGACATAGCGCGGCGCGCGCGCCGGGAACACCGCCGCGAAGCTGGAGAACAGCCGGTTCGGATCGTATTTGCCGTCCGCGCCAGACTTTTCTGCCGTTCCCGTCTTGCCGGCGATGTCGAGGCCGCCAAGATCGGCGCGCATGGCGGTGCCCTCGATCACCACGTCGCGCATCAGCTGCAGCGTTTCGCGCGCGGCCAGCTCTGAAAACACCGGCGTCATGCGGATCGGATCGCCGTCGGCGTGGCGCAGCAGCGTCGGCGCAACGCGCGCGCCCTCGTTGACGAACACTGTATAGGCGCCGGCGAGCGACACCAGCGATGGCGCCATGCCGTGGCCGTAGCCGAG